>NZ_ANAH02000025.1 GCF_000335475.2 Cystobacter fuscus DSM 2262
GGGCAACTGCCCCGGTCTACCCGACAGGAACTCCTGGGCATCCTGGGGGAGGGGAAACTGACCCGTTCCATCGCCGCGCACCGCCAGCGAGTGGTAGGCGCCCGCGGCAATGGCGGTGATGCTGGTGAGGCCCGAGACCTGGACGGGCGTGGAGCGGTGGGTCGTCGACCCATCACCGAGCTGCCCGTTGGTGTTGTAGCCCCAGGCCCAGACGGTGCAGTCACTGCGATGGCTTCTATCCCGCCTATGCACCCCAGACGGTGATGATCAAGCAGCCGTCCCGCTGAGTGGGGACACGGGAAGACAACACGGTCCGCCGGACGTCACGGAGGGCCGTAGCCCTGCACGCGCGAGTTCAACTCCACCGCGGTGGCGTAGATCTGCGCCCAGGTCTGGAACTTGATGCGGTTGCCCAGGCCCTTCTGGTCATGCGCGTAGTCGAAGAGATCCTCGCGGAAGAGGGCGTCGGCGGCCTTGCGCGCATCCGGCCCGAGCGGCGTGCCCTTGCGATCGTAGTAGCGCAGCAGGTCGTAGCCGTAGTCGTGCGTCTTGGCCGCGGGATCGAACTCCATGTCCGGACCCACCTTGCCGGGGGCGGAGGCGGAGCCGAACGGATCCTGCATCCGCTGGCCATGCTGGGTCTGGATGGCGAAGGGCTTGTAGCCCATGACCTTCTCGAAGTCGGCCGGAGGCGGACGAGCACCGGTGAGGTACTCGGTCATCAGCGTGCCGTGATTGCTCGCGGGGGCGGCGCCCACCTGGGCCGTGCGCTGCAGGGCGGTGGTCGTCTGGCTGAACGCATCCCGCGGCGCGGAGCGCGTCAGGGCGGGGGCCAGCGCCTGGGCCGGAGCCGCGGCCGGAGGAGTGTGGGCCGGGCGCGGCGGGGTGGCGATGGGCGAATTTCGGACGATCATGGGACCCTGGTGGAGGACGGACTCTTGGGTTATCGGATTCTGGGACCCGGCGGTTGCATCGCCGTGACGGTTCCCTGGTGACGCGCCGCGCAGCACGGGAGGGGCTCAATGAAAACAAACCTTTATCGCGACGGAATGGCTCGGCTGGAAGCGGGGGACGTGAAGGAGGGGCGCCGGTTGCTGGAGGAGGCGCTGCGGGCAAGTCCCGATGACGCGGAGGTGATGCACGGGCTGGCGCTCGCCCTGGACCCGCTGGGGGAGCGCGATCGGGCGCTGGAACTGCTGGAGTCCGCGCATGCCCGCGCGCCCTCGGAGCCGGGACCGGCCTGTAGCCTGGCCATGGCGCTGCTGGAACGGGGCGAGGACGCGCGGGCCGATCAGGTGCTCGAGCCCGTGCTGGCCGTGCATCCCGACCACCCCCGCGCGAACCTCTACGCGGCCATGGCCCTGGCGAAGACGGATCCCACCCACGCGCGCACCCTGCTGTCGACGGTGCGGGGGGATCCGGAGCTGCGGCGCGAAGCGCAGGCCCTGGATCTCGTGTTGTCCAAACACGAGCCCTCGGTTTGAGCGCCCAGCCGCAGCGGGCGTCACCCTTCTTCTTGTCGCCGTCGCAATTGAACACGAGGCCGCTGGTTCGCTTCCAGCCGGGCAGATGCCCGCGGTTCAACTCCTGTCACAGACAACCTTGGCGTTGCGCAACTCATAGCTCATCAGCTCATCGAACCAGCGCATCTCGGGCGCTCGCTCCAGCCGGATGCCCGGCACTCGCAGCAGCCGATCGAGGAACACGCGCGTTTCGTGCATCGCCACCTGCGCGCCCGGGCAGCGATGATTGCCGTCACCGAAGCTCATATAGGAACCGAGCACCTTCATCCGCCTGGCGCGGTCGGGATCGATCATGTGCGGGCAGGGGCCCGTCACGGCCTCGTCGGTGTTCGCCGCCCGGATGTCAATGGCGACGACCGACCCGGCGGCGATGGACCCCGCCGCGGCCAGCTGCGTCTCCTCGGCGGCGCGCCGGTGCAGCATCGCCGCTACCGGCTCCAGGCGCAGGATCTCCTCGAGGATCGCGAACTGCTCGTCTTCACCGCCGTTCAAGAAGCGCTCGCGCAGCGCGTCGCGCTCGAACAGATGCCACGCGGCCATCACGATGAACTCGCGCGTGGTGACCATGCCCGCGACGGCGTAGGTCATGCACTCGATCAGGATCGCCTGATCCGAGTAGCCCTCGTCAAGCAGATGCGAGATCACATCGTCCCGGCGCTTCTCGCGCCGCGCGGCGATCGCCGGGCGCACGTCGCGCAAGAAGAAGGAAAGCCCGTGGTAGCGTTGAGTGGCCGCCGCGACGAGACGGCCGACCGGCCCCCACTTGCGGAGGCCGCCCGACGGAAGCGTGGCGCGGATCCGCGCGGCCATGCCGATCTGGTCGCTCTGGGTGAGACCCACGATCTCGGCCGCGACCGCCACCGCGAGCTGGAAGCTGCTCCTGTCGAGCATGGCGCCGCCCTGGGCCCGCATGGAGGCCAGCAGCTCGTCGGTCGTGCGCTCCATCACCTCGCGGTAGCGGGTGGAGATGGCCTTGGGGGTGAAGAAACGGGCGATGGCGGCACGCCGACGACGGTGCGGCTCGCCGTCGAGAAAGAACACCGAGCGCTGGCTCGGATCGTCCTTCTTGCCCGCGTCCGCGTCGGCACCCGCCTGCCTCATGGCACCGCTGCGCAAGACCTCGCGCGCGAAGGCGAAGCTGCCGGCCACTCGCGCGCCAGGCACCGGTGAAACCCGCTCCGCCGCGCCGCATGGGCGTACATGGCCTCGGAGATCGCGCTGCCCGCCGTGATGCGCCGCACATCCAGCTTCTCCAACTCGGCGGCGGGGGCGAGGGTGGGGCGGGCCATGATGTTCACCGGCTACGGCCCGGCCGCGCGTTATGTCCGCTGGACTGACGGCGGCATGGACTCCGAGTGGTGGTGGGGCCACTACGGTGTCGTGATGGATGACGCGGTCGTTGCCGTGTTCCGGTAGCCCCGCCTCCCGCTCACTCAAGTAAGCCCTGGCCGCTCGCTGCCTCGAGCCCTGGCTGGCAAGAGGGCGTTCGCCTTGCCCGGTGCGGGAAGGAACGCCCTCCGCCTTCAACGGCGTGTCATCAAAGAGTGGGGCGCATGCACACCCACCTGTTGAAGGGGATGTCCTGGCAATAACACTCGCCCAAGGTGCCATCGCCATACACACAGGCCCCCTCGGACAACGGATTGCAGACCCTGTTCTGCATCGTGTCACAGGACATGAGGAGTCCCGCCTTCTCCTGCTGCTCGGGCGTTCCGTTCCCGGCGTCGGCTGGAATTTCCCCTCCACATCCCAGTCCCATGGCAGCTGCGAGGAAGGCGGAAACGAAGATACGTCGAAGCATGAGTGAAGCCCCTTTCACCTTGGCTGAAGCGCAATAGGACATAGCGTATGGGGGCATCAGTCAAGATTTTCGCGCCTCCACCATCAGGTAACAGATGGACGGGCCTCCGGTGCTTGGTTCACTCACCACGAATTCGCCTGGAGGACTTCGGATGTTCACCCATCGGTTTGGTCGACGCGTGCTTGGCGTAACGCTGCTGCTGTGGCTCTCGGGTTGTGAGAAGGATGAGGGCCTGGTTTGTGACCGGCTCGCGCCCCGGCTGCAGCACGCGCTCGAGGAGGCCACCTTGGCCGAGGATCTCCCCGGGGTCACCGTCTCGCTGCGTCTCCAGGACTGTACGTGGCGGGGCGCGATGGGCGATTCCAGGGTGGAGCCCGCCACCGGGCTGAAGGTCGAGGACCGGCTGCGCGTGGGCAGCATCACCAAGAACTTCGTCTCCGTGGTGGCACTGCAGCTCCAGGCCGAGGGGAAGCTGTCCCTGGACGCGCCGCTGGCCACCTGGGTGCCGGACTTTCCCCGTGCGGACCTCATCTCCGTGCGCCAGCTCCTCAACCACACGAGCGGCGCGTTCAACTACACCCAGAGCCAGGACTTCCTCGCCCAGGTAGAGGCGAACCCCGGGAAGACGTGGGCCGCCGAGGAGCTCATCGCGCTGGGCGCCGCGAAGTCCCCCTCCTTCGAACCAGGGACGGGCTGGGAGTACTCCAATACCAACTACATCCTCCTCGGCCACATCCTCGAGTCGGTGACGGGGACGCCGTTGGCGCAGCAAATTCGCACGCGCATCCTCGAGCCCCTGGACCTGGACAGCACGGGGATGGACGGCGCCGAGCCGCTGCCGCCCCTCGTCGTGCGGGGCTATTCGCGGGACCCACGCGATGGCTCGTGGAGGGACTTCACCGACTTCGTCCATCCGTCCGCGGCCGGCGCGGCCGGTGCCCTGATCTCCAGCGCCGATGACCTCAGCGCCTTCTATCAGGCCCTCTTCGAGGGCTCGCTGCTCGCCTCGGAGCAGCTCGCGGAGATGACCGACTGGGTGGCGACGCCCGTCCCAGGCATGCCCGGGTATGGCCTGGGCATGGTGCGGGCCGACACCCCCGTGGGGCCTGGCAATGGCCATGACGGTGCCATCCCCGGGTTCTCCTCCCTGGCCTTCTACCTGCCCGAGCGCAAGGCCTCACTCGCGGTGCTGACCAACCGCGAGGGGGCCTCCGTGTCGGGTGTCACCAGCAGGCTGCTGAAGGTGCTCGCCACGGAGTGAGGCGGTTCCTGCGTGCGCCGCCAGTGCGTGGTGCAGCGGCGGCCGTCCAGCCATCCGAGGCACATGCGTATAAACGCTACCGGAGCCCGGAAAAGGTGGCGCGGACTTCCTCCACGAAGGCCGCCGGTTGCTCCAGCGCCGCGAAATGACCACCCCGCTCCAACTCGTTGAAGTGGACGAGGTTGGCGAAGCGGGGTTCCGCCCAGCGTCGGGACAGCCGCACCTGCTCGCCGGGAAACATGCTGATGCCGGCCGGCGTCGGCATGGGCATGGTTGGCATGCCACCTTGCTTCATCGCCTGCGCGCTTTCCCAGTACAAGCGCGCGGAGCTCGGCCCGGCGTTTGGCAACCAGTAGAGCATGATGTCGTCCAGCATCTCATCGAGCGTGAACACGCGCTCCGGATCGCCGCCGCTGTCCGAGACGTCCTGGAATAGCGCATAGATCCACGCGGCCAGTCCGACAGGTGAGTCCGCGAGGCTGAACGCGACGGACTGTGGCCGGGTATTCTGGAGCTTGTAATAGCCAGAGAACTGCTCGTCATAGCGTTGCGCGTCAGCAAGCATCTTCCGCTCGTGAGCGTCAGCATTCGCACGTTCCTCGCCGGTCGGTTGGAACATCACCATATTGAGGTGGATACCGATCAGGCCGGCTGGTGCCATGTAGCCGAGCGTCGTCGTGACCCCCGCTCCCCAGTCGCCGCCCTGCGCGGCCCAACGCTCATAGCCCAGCCTCTGCATCAACGAGCTCCACGCGCTGGCGATGCGCCCGATGTGCCACCCTGGCCCGGTGGGCTTGTCGGAAAAGCCAAACCCCGGCAGCGACGGGATGACGAGATGGAAGGCGTCAGACGCCTTGCCGCCATGCGCGACCGGGTTCGTGAGGGGCCCTATCACGTCACGGAACTCCAGCACCGACCCTGGCCAGCCATGCGTCATGAGGAGCGGCAACGCCTCTGGCTCGGGCGAGCGGATGTGCAGGAAATGGATGCCAAGTCCGTCGATCTCGGTGCGATACTGGCCGAAGCCGTTGAGCAACGCTTCGCACCGGCGCCAGTCATAGCCATCGCGCCACCGCTCCGCGAGCGCACGAATCCTGGCGAGCGGCGGACCCTGGCGGGTGTCCTCGACCGTCCCCGGATCGGGCCAGCGGGTGTGCATCAGCCGCGCACGCAGGTCGTCCAGTTCGGACTGCGGCACGGACAGGTGAAACGGCTCGATGCGGCCAGTCATCAGGAACACTCCAGTTCGGGATGGGGAGTTATACGGGGCCGGCGAGGACGTCTTCGACGGACGTCCAATTCGTCTTGCCATACCGTTCATTATCGAGGGGGGAAAGCTTGCCCCGGCCGCTCGACATGTCGCGGAGATATTGCATCCCCTGCCAGGCAGGGAATGGCGCATCCGTCTTGGGTGAGAGTGTGCGGGCAATCTTGATGACAACACCGAACAGACCCATCCCGCCCGCACGGAACAACGTGTAGCGTTGACCGCTCAACCGCGTCATGATGCCAGCCAGGTCACGGGGGCTCGCGGAGGCTCCGGCGACCCGCAGGAAGCGAGGCGCGTCGGCATCCAGGGCGACGTCGGCGGTATAATCGGCCACATCGTCCTTCGTGGTGAAGTCAAGCAGTTGATCGGCATCGCCCCAGTAAAGGATCCGGCGACGGTTGCGCAGGATGATGGGGGCCTCTCCCGTCAGCAGATCCGTGAACATCCCATTCAACACGGAGTGAGCGCGAATGGGTGCTTGATCCACCCGAGCCATGAAAGAGCGACGAAGGTCCAGGTTGCGGTTGTCGCCAGGTCGCGTCTTGGTGAAGTCGAGCGAGAAATCAGACGGCATGAATCGCGGCACGCCGGCCGCGACCGCGGCGTCGAGCAGTTGGCTTTGCAGGCCAATGATCGTCGGTTCCAACCCGTTGAGAACGGAAACGACGCAGGCGGCGCCGGCGCAGGCGCGTTCGAGCGCCGCGGCATCGTCGAAGTCGACTTCGACGGGGGTCGCGCCGGTAGCTCGCACCGCGGCTTTTCTCGTCTCCGAAGTGCCCGCCCGAACCAGTGCGCGGACCTGCGCGTGTCTCCGGGTCAACGCGCTCGCGAGGCGTCCGCCCAGGTCTCCGGTTGCCCCCGCGACAGCGATGATCTGACCGGTACCGTCCATCATGGCGCCCACTCCCCTTCGTGCGCGTCACTCCACTCCTCGAGCGTCATCCTGGCCACGTCACACGTCCCCTCGATGAATTAACTGAACGATGCCGTTCAGTTGAAATGAGCGGGGAAGTAGCCTATGCGTTCCGGTCATGCAAGGGAAAAGCACCTCTCCCAAGAAAGCTCCGGCGGCTCGAAGGGGCCGGGGTGGTCGTCCGTCGGCGGAGCAGGCCGGCGAAGTCGATCGCCGTATCCTGGAGGCGGCTACACGTTTGTTCTTGCACCTTGGCTTCGAGGCGACGAGTTGTGATGAGGTCGCGGTTCAGGCAGGCGCGGGCAAGGCCAGCATCTATGCGCGATACGCCAACAAGGAGGAGCTGTTCACCGCGGTGGTCCGCCACAGCGTCGGGTGCATGCTTGCACCGTCCAAGGACCTCCCGGTCGGCCTGACGCTGCGGGAGCGGTTGCGTACCGTGGGGAACGGCATCCTGGCCCATGCACTTCAGCCCGGGGTGGTTGCCTTGATGCGGGTGGTGATTACAACCGCCTATCGCCTGCCGGAACTTGCTCGACTTACGGACAGGATTGGACGGGACCGCGGTATACAACTTGTCGCGGAGGCGATCGCGGGCCCGCAATCAGGGACCACCGCGGCAATCGAGCGAGCATTGCCAGCCGCCGCCAAGTTCATCGACCTGGTGTTCGTACCGCATCAAATGCGCGCGCTGCTGGGTGACGATCTGGACGAGCTGGCAGCCAAGGCAACCCACAGCATCGACGAAGCCATCGACCTTCTTTCTCGCGGAGGATGGCTCAACGGGTGGGAGTAGCACCGGGCGGGTGTCGGTCTACTCGTCGAACTCCGCGTGCATGACGACGTCGCAGAACCCGGGAATCGGCAGGTGCTCCCGCTCTCGGCCGACCTCGCCCATGAGGGGCATCGATTCCCGCCGCCTCCACTCTGCCTACTGGCGCACGACGCGCTTGAGCTTGAAGGGCGAGGGGGACTCGCTCATCGTGTAATAGCTCGTCCCGGTGGAGTCGTACTCGATGGCCTCGCCCTGGCCTTCCACGGTGTCCGTCAGGGAGACGGGGAGGGCGGCGAAGGCGGTCTCGAAGGCCGCGCCCGGGGCGGCGCGGAACTCATACACCTAGCGGTAGGTGCGCAGCAGGAAGCGGTTGGCACACGGGTGGATGTTGCCCGAGGTGGCGGCGGCGTAGTTGGTGTCCGTGGTGGTGGGCAGCTGGAGGTCGGACACGAAGACGAGCGTGGACAGGGTGCCCGGGGCCGGCAGCGGCTGCGGGAACTTGTAGACCTTGCTCGCGCCCGCGTAGGACTTGGTGATGATGTAGATGTCGCCCGTGGTGGGGTGGACCATGATGGTCTCCGCGTCCTTGGGCGTGTCCGGGTACTGGAACGGGAAGGCCTGCGCGGTGAGGCTGCCGCTCGTCTGGCCCGCGCCGAGGTTCGGCTCCGGGATGCGGTAGACGGCGAAGGTGGAGGGCGGCGTGGGGAAGTTGGCGCTCGAGCGGCCGATGTCCCCCATGTAGATGCACTTGCCGGTGGGGCAGGGCCCGGTGGCGACGTCCTCCCAGTCCGCGGGCGTCACGTTGGACACGTTGAAGGTGCCCAGGGTGCTCGCGTCCGTGGTGCTGATGGCGACGATGGCGGTGGTGTCCTCGTTGTGCACGTAGAGGACGCCCGGGGTGAGGCGGCTGGCCGCGAGGCCTGATGGCTCCACGATGGCGGTGGCCGTCACGGTGCCCTGGGTGGTGTACGTGGTGGCGAAGGTGTCGCCCACGCCGCAGGAGGAGGACGCGTTCGCCGCCCGGAGCGCGACGACCTGGGCGGTGTTCGTCTGTGCGTAGGGCGAGCTGCCGTTGAACGCGGGCTGCGCGCCCGCCACGCCCAGGTCCTTGTAGGCCGCGTTGAAGAGCAGGCCGGTGGACGAGGACACGAGGCAGGTGTCGAACGGCTCGGTGAAGCCCGCCGGCGGGACGATGGGGCTGGCCGGGCACGCGGCGCCGGTCCAGATCTGCGCGCCGAACCACACCGCGACACCGTTGGCGGTGGTGGTGGTGATGGCGGGCGTGTCGAAGCTGGCGGTGGTGCCGTTCTTCTGGCCGCTCTGCGCGTCAATGGGGTTGGCCGTGTCCGCGCCGGAGAAGGCCGAGATGCTGCCAGCCATGTAACTGGCGAGATCGATGGCGAACGCGTAGCTGGCGGGCTCGGACGCCGTCGCGACCTTGTAGAAGACCCACGACTTGAGCTGCGACGCGCTCTGGTCCGAGCGCAGGAGCGTCCAGCCCGCGGGAGGCGTCGCCACCGCGGCCACGTTGTTGCGGTTGACGAGGTGCGCCAGGAGCACGTCGCCCGCCACCGTGCCCGTGGGCTTCGTGATGCTCAGCGAGGTGATGCTTTTGCCGGTCGCCGTGGAGCCGCTCCGGTACGCCACCGTGGACAGCGCCCGTGGGGTGGCGCTGACCTCGGCCGCGACCCCGTCCTGCTCGGAAGGAAGAGGAGCGTCCCTGTCCAGCGGACCACACCCCGCGAGCGCGAACAGCGACACCGAACACAGCCTGCGTAGAAGAGCCTGATTGAAGAACCGCAAGTTCACTCCCGCCTGGATGGTGATGCGACACGAACGTCCACGAGAACCCCAGATGTTCTCGCTCGAATTTCGACAAAACGGCAATTCACGCCTATAATGTTTTTCATGAAAACACAACGATGGCGGTGACCCTCACCCTGGCGGGTGCGGCCACGGTGGCGACCCCAGGCTGCGGGGGCGGCGAGGCGGAGGACGCGGCCCATAACGCGCGCGTCATGCTCGTGGATGCCATTGTCTGGAGGCGTGCCGGATGGGCCCGGGGAACGCTCCTCCCGGGCCCTCGGGCATCATGTCGATTCCGATGACCCGAAGCCAGCCGCGAGAGTCTCCGTAGGAGCCAGGGCAAACTTCAACCTCCGTCCGTCAACCAAGGCAGGATTCATGCTCCATTTCAAACGCTCAAAGCTGTTCCTTCGTTCCGCATGCTCGGCGCTGTTGCTCACGGGCGCGTGCTCTCCGGTGAACAGTTCGCCTGAAGGGCAGGACGACGTCACGGAGGCCGCCTCGAGTCCGTTGCTCCTCTCCGGCGTGAGCTTCAAGACGGTGCTCGGCGGCCGCTATGTGGGCGCCCAGAACAATGGAGGTGGCGCGGTCATCGCGACGGCGACGAGCGCCCAGGCGTGGGAGAAGTTCACGATCGATGACATCAACGGCGGGGCCCTCGAGAGTGGAGACTCGATCTTCATCACCGCGGGCACCGGGCAGTACTTTCAGGCCGCCAACGGCGGTGGCTCGACGCTGAACGCCGCCAGCTGGAATCGCCTGGGCTGGGAGACGTTCCGCATCGTCAAGAAGAGCGGGAGCGGCCCGATCGCCAACGGCGACATCGTCGGCCTGCAGGCGGTCACGACTGGCCATTGGGTGTCGGCGGAGAACGGTGGCGGCGGCACGGTGTTCGCGTATGGCGCCGTGCTCGACTCGTGGGAGCAGTTGACGATCTCTGGCTTGTCCGGAGGCACGACGCCGCCTCCCACCACGGGCTGTGACGCTCCCGGCCTCGTCTGGAAGACCGCCAACAAGACCAACTACACGTCATACCCGGATCCGGGCAGCGAGGAGTGCACCAAGTACAACGGCTGCACGTGGGCAGGGCAGTTCGCGGCGTGCGAAGGGAAGAAGTCGGAGGCGTGGGTGGCGGCGCACAACATCGTCGCGGTGTTCCCCAACATGAACGCGCTCAAGCTCCATGACCTTTGCCTGAAGTCCGGCACGAAGACCATCGTGGTCACCGTGCTCGACACGTGCGCCGACTCGGACTGCTCGGGTTGCTGCACCCAGAACAAGGGGAACGCCGACGCGCTGATCGACCTCGAGAGCTATACCAACGAGCGCTGGGGCGTCCCCGACGGCAGCATCCAATGGGCGGACCTCGGTCCGACCAAGGGGAGCGGCTGTAACTGATTCCCACTCGGGATGAAGTCGTGGGTCGCCGAGCAGCCAGCCCTGGTGCCCGGCCAGCAAGCAGGCCAGCACGGGCGACGTTCCCAGGCCAGTCACGATTGTCTCCACGAAGCTCCTTCCAGGTGGCCGCGGTGATGACGCCGCGGTCACACAAGGAGCAAGACCATGAACGAGTCGACGCAGAAGGACGCCCTGAACCAGGATCAGCTCGCGGAGGAGAAGCAGTTGACCCTCGAGGAGCTGGAGCAGGTCGTGGGCGGGGATAGCGGATTCAAGGTGATTGGGCACAAGGATCCGGACAGCGAGACCAAGCTCATCGAGTTTTGATCTCGGGCACCGGAGGGAGTTGCCGCGCTTCGCGGCTTGCTCTCCTCCGGGCCTCTCTTCTCGATGTCGGCCGAGTCCCCGGGATGGCGCCGCCTCTTCCGCGGCGCCGTCCCTCCCCCGCGGATCCCCGCCATGCCCAGCGCTTCCTCTCTCCCCCTTTCTTTCGAACCCCATCCGGAGTCGCTCGCGCGAATCCCTCTCGTGCGCCGGATGCTCTCCGATGCCCTGGTGCGTTTCGTGCCGCGCGCCATCGATCAACAGTGGAAGTACAAGCACCTCATCCCCGTGAGCCTGGCGGGCTTCAACCCCTTCCAGCGGAGCCTCTTCCTCGCGAGCAACTCAGCCCTCTCGCGCTGGCTCGCCGATCCCCATGGCTCCGCCCGGGACTACAACGAGGACGATCGCCTGGTCCGGGAGGTGCTGTTCGCCGCGCACGATTATCTGCACTGCTGGTCCGCGGCGGTCATCGCGGAACTGGCCCCGTGGGTCCGGTTCGATACCGGCCCCATCCACCGCGACAACCTCGAGGACTTCGTCTTCTGCCATCTCCTCACGGAGGCCGCCGCGACGGTCGGCCTCGATTACTGGTATCTCTCGACGATCGACCTCGACGAGCGGATCCCCATCGGGACGACGTGCACCACCCTCACGGTGGACTATCACGAGCACTACGTCTGCGAGTACCGCCGGTTCTGCCCCGGCTGGGACGCGCAGCGCCCCGGTTTCTTCGGCGACATCGCCCGGTTCTATTGCTCGGGGGTCTTCAAGGGCTTCGACGTGCGGGACGCTCGCAGGAGCGCGCGTCTGCTCAAATGGCTCTCGCACGAGTTGCGCTACGGCGCCCAGCAGCGGGAGTACGCCCGGGAGTGGCTCGGCTTTCTGGCCGCCACGCGGCTGCCGGATGAGCCCCACCGGCTGGCCGCCCCCGTCTCCTTCGAGGAGCCGTGGAAGCAGCGGCTGATTCACGAACTGGGGCTCGTGCTGTTCGCCAAGGTGAAGGAGGACTCCGACAGCGGACTCGTGCTCGAGAATCGGAACACGCCTCCCGAGAGCCCGAAGGCGTGCCCGCCCGACTTCCGCTTCGTCAACGCGAACGTCGTCCCGCTCACGCCAGAGGCCGCTGCCTCCCCCAAGAGCCTGAAGTACTACGTCATCCAGCGCATCGCCGCGACGGTCCTCGACTCGGTGAGCGAGGACAACCAGCGGGCCCTCCAGAGTGCGCTCCGGCGCGAGGAGTACGAGGCGG
The DNA here is from genome assembly GCF_000335475.2 of Cystobacter fuscus DSM 2262. NCBI lineage: Bacteria > Pseudomonadati > Myxococcota > Myxococcia > Myxococcales > Archangiaceae > Cystobacter > Cystobacter fuscus. Next base: position 12,321 of record NZ_ANAH02000025.1, read on the forward strand.
CGTTGCGAATCATCGAACCGGCGGAGCGTGTCCCTCCCGTGGGCACCGAGCCACGGGATCTGTTCGTCTTGAACTAGCGCGGAGCTCGAAGCTCACGCAGGAGTCAACCGTGTCCGCGACCTGTCAGCCTCCACAGCCCTCCCTTCCAGACTCCTGGTGGGTTCCCATCCCGGTCGCGCCGGCCGGTTTCACCGCGCTGCACGCGAGCCATGCCCGGTATGCCGTCCAGGTCGATCTGGGACGCATCGGCCCCTTCGGGTTCTCGGCGCCGCCGGAGCACGAAGCCGAGCTCTTGTACTCGGACCTCCAGACCAACGCGGACATCAACGTCTCCCACCGGCTGGGGTCGGGCCGGGCGGGTTTTCATGGGGGCAAGTACCTCAAGGGCGTGGGCCGCACGCTGCTCGCGGCGAACTGGAACCACCCGATGGATCGCTACCACAGCAGTGGGCACCTGTTCCCCTCCGCCGCCATGAGGGAGTACCTCGTGAGCTGTTACCTGGAGGAACTGGGAGCGGGTGACACCCTCGTCGGGTGCGAGGGGCTGCTCCTCGCGCCCTTGCCACCCGGCGCCGAGCGCTATCTCGAGTCGTTCTTCCCTCAGCGGGACTTCCGCGACTTCGCGGCGGTGGATCGGCGGCTCCAGGCGATCACGGTCAAAGGAGGGGAGTTCGCGCGCCTGTCCAACTTCACCTGGTCGTTCTCGCAGTGGCAGTACGGAGTTCCATTCCTGATCGATCTCTTCCTGAAGATGGCCCAGTACCTCGGGGGACCCACCCAGCCGCGGGTGCGCTCCCGCGAGGTCACCCCCGAGACGCTCGCGGAGCGCCTGGAGGGAGCCCTCGAGCGGCTGGTCCACCACTTCGAGCGCTACTTCCAGGCCGGCGTCTACTGGGGCTCCTTCCACAACAACTTCACCGCGGACGGCCGCTTCCTCGACCTGGAGACGCCCATCGTCTTCGGAGCACCCTTCGTGGGGGTGCTCGCCACTCCGGGTGAGTTGCCCGAGTCGGTGGACCTGGCGGCTCCCAACGGCTTCGTCGGGTGTGAGGTGCTGATCTGTCTGCGGCAGGTCCGCACGTTCCTCTCCTTCCTGATCGATCGGCTGGAGTGGCTCGGCCGCAACGCCTGGAAGGTGGGTGGGCTGGAACGCCGCTTCTTCCGGGACACGGTCGAGGCGTTGCGCGCGCGGTTTCCCTCCTCGCACTGGCTCCATGACGCGGGCGCACTGGAGGAGAAGCTGACCGCGGGCTTCATCTCGGTGCTCGGGCTCCCGCCCGGGGCGGAGGCGGAGCTGGCGGCGCTGGTGCGGGCGCAGTGCCGGGTGATGCTGAACGAAGAGCCCGGGCGCACGGCGAAGACCAGGCTCGTGCCGATGGAGTTCTTGCTCGCCAATCCGGAGCCGACGAGCCCGGTCATGGCCGGCGTCCCCCACTTCCTCGAGGGCTTCGTGGGCCAGACACGCCCGGGCCGGGTCTTCAACGCGGCCCTCCTTCAGGTGGAGCAGGCCGTTGATGTCACCACCGCCCTGCGGGAACTCCGAGAGGCGGAGGCGACCCTCCGGGGCTCCGTCCGCGAACGAGGCAAGCTCCCCTGAGCGCGCCCCGGGGCGGACAAGAAAATCCACGAAATTCGTTTTTCTGGGATGGGGGAGAATCTCGTCCCTCTTCCAGGGTGTGAATGCCCAAGGCTCCAAGTCGATACGCGCTCTTGCCGTCTGGGCCTCCTGTTTCCTCGTGCTGTCGGGTTGCGGGGGCCCCGAGGAGATCCCCGAGGAGCCCGGCGAGGTGGCCTCCCCCCTCGTGAACGCCGGCTACTGGGCCAACGTCACCAAGGCCTTCCCGCGGACTCCGACCGGACATGTGGCGGCCATCGGCCGGCACAACTGCTACGTGACCACCGAGACGACCTCCTCGGCCAACCTCACGAAGACGAACGCGACGGTACAGTCCGCCATCAATGCCGACGCCGACCTCCTCGAGTTCGACGTCAAGGAGGAGGGGGGGAGGGTGTACGTCCACCATGAGGACGATGGTTCCACCAACGGGCCCCTCCTGGCCAACGTGCTGGACTACGCCTCGCTGAAGTCCGACGACGCGGTGCTCTACATCGAGATCAAGGAGACGAGCACGTCCCAGAGCATCGCCCGCCAGTTGCTGGACCTGCTCCGGGCCCGGCGGACCTGGTACGCGCGCGCCGGCCGCCCCGTCGTCTTCCGCGGCTTCTACGCCCGCCGGGCCAATCTCGCGGCGGTGCAGGCCCTCCTCCCCGAGTATCCGGATCTCAGCCCCTACATCCAGTTCCACGTCTTCCTCAGGGATGGCGACGCCGCCGACATGCTCGCCTTCCATGGGCTGCTCCGGGATGCGAAGACCCGGGGGTGGCATGGTGTCGAGTTCCCCTATGACAGCGAGAACCTCCTGTCGAAGGTGGCCTATGCGAAGTCCCTGGGGCTGGGCGTCTCGCTGTGGACCATTCCCACCAGCATGGGCGAGGTCTACCTGTCGAACATGCGCGAGGAGGTGGATGCCTTCGTCTGCGAATACGACGTGACCAAGGCGCGGGGAGTGATCTCGGACGCCAACCAGCTCCTCTACATGAGCGTCTGGAACCAGCCAGCCGGGGCGACGAGTGTCCGCTATTACCGCACCGGAGCCACGGCCTACACGGTACCGGTCAACGTCGCGGGGGCACCGACCACGAGGACGGACGCCGAGGGAGAGGATCGTCATGGCACTTCACTCGTCTTCTCCGCGCCCTCCGCGCAGGCGCTGCCCTTCTACGATGCGGACACGGCCGCCGGGCAGGGCTACCTCGTGAGCGCGTATGTCAATTTCGATGATCTGCTCACCACCTGCCCGGGAGGAGCGAGCAGCTGCACGATGGCGCTGCTGAACAAGGCGGAGGCCGGCGGGTTCGCGCTCGAGCTGCACCGCTCCAGCAGCGGCGCGCGAGTGCTGCGCTTTGGCGTCCACGTGGCGGGGGGTTACCAGTACGCCACCCTTCCGCTCGATGGCCTCAACGGCAGCAATGGCTACCTCATCACGGGTTGCTATGACGGGAGCGGTGCGGTCCGGCTCTGGGTGGACAACAGCGCGGCGGGCACCACGCCGACGGCCTCCTTCACCGGGGGGGTGCAGAACACGGACGTCCCCGTGATGGGCGGCGCGGACCCGCAGGCCAGCGGGGCCCCGCGCATGTTCCTGAGCGCCAAGGTGCAGATGCTCCAGGTCCTGCGCTGGACCGGTACCGGGCACTGATACCCAGGTTTTTGTTATTTCGTTGGGATGACTCCGGTTCCGGGGGCTCTACAGGAGAGCAAGCCCTCAATGGTCCCGGACGCCATGCCCCCAGACTCCCCCTCCCGCTCCGCTTCCCCCACCCAGAGCCCTTCGAGCCGACATGTGATGCGCGGCGCCACGGTATTGGGTGCGGCGGCCCTGCTCGCGGGGGTCGCGCTGATCGGCGCCGGCTCGCGTGAGTCGGAGGGCGGGGACGAGACGCGGTCGGCAACCGTGCCGGGCGGCCCGAACCCGGGGCCGTCCCAGCGGGGCTCCGCCACCGGGTCCACCGGCCCTGGGGAAGAGGCGCAGGAGGCCGTCGCGGCCCCTCCGCGGTTCGAGTCCACGACGTGCTGGCCGGACCTGGAACGCTTCAACGACGACGTGACGATCGACAACTTCCGCGAGTGGGCCGCGCCCATGCTGTCCGCGCGCGAGCCGCTCGTCCGGGACTACCTGAAGGAGCGGCTCACGGAGCTGATCGGCAATGACGCGGGCCGCGCCAGTCAGGTGCTGGGCTGGGCCCGCGAGGCCGGGCCCAAGGACGCCAAGGTGTATCTGGCGGCCCTCCGGGACTCCGAGGCCATCCAGCTTCCCCAGGTCGCGGCGCGGCTCATGGACATGAGCCTGGACGGCAGCCTCGAGCCCCATCAACGCGCGGGGTTCCTGTCGGCCCTGGATACCCAGAAGCGGCTCGAGCCCACGGCGCTCACGCGGCTGGCGAACTTCGCCAGGGATCCGGTCTCCGGCGAGGCGGGCTGGGCCGCCACCCGCACGATCGCTCGGGTCATGAAGCGGGACTTCAACCAGAGCGGCAGCCTCGCTCCTTATATGGACAAGCTGCTCACCATCGGCGCCGAGTCGCCGGACGAGCAGATCCGCTACCTGGCGCTGTCGATGCCCATGCACGCGGCGCCCGTCCTCGATGCCGAGGCCACCGAGCGGTACACGCGGATCCTCGCCACCGAGGGCAGCGAGGGCGGCCGCGAGGCGGCAGTGCACAACCTCTCCCTGTCCCAGGACAGGGCGAAGGTGCTGGAACTGTTCGGCAGCTCCTTCGAGACCGAGCAGGACGTGTGTGTGCGCTGGGCCCTGTTCCGCTTCGCGGCGCGCGCCGCGGGAAGGGACGCGCTCCCGGTCATGGCGACCATGGCCCTGAAGGACCCGCGCTTCCAGCCGGACTACCAGGCCTTCGAGCAAATCTACGCCAGTGGAACCCTGGACTTCGTGCGGCTGTGGAACAGCCTGCCCAATCAGGATCCCCACAACTGCCTCGATCGCCACGACTGAGCACCGGAGCCCCCATGACCCGCCCCTCCGCCTTCACCTCGAACGTGCTCGGCCTGCTGGCACTCACGCTCTGCCATGTCGTGCCCACACCCGCCTCCGCGCAGGGGGTCTCCTCGCGCCCGGCTCCCGTCATCCAGGGGGAGACGTGCTCGGTGCGGGGCCTGATGGATCAGATCCGGCGGGGTCTCGGCTCGAAGTCGGAGGCCTACAAGCGCTACCTGCGCACGCTCCTGCGCGAGTCCGCCGTCACCCTGCCTGACAGCGAGCTCCGGGCGGCGTTCGAACGGGAGACGGATCCGCTCATGGTCGAGCACCTGGCGGTGGCCCTGGTCGCGCGGACCGAGCGCGGGGCGGACCCCAGCGCGATGCAGGCCGTGGCCAGGCGGGCCCTGGAGGAGCGCGATCCGGCGGTCCGCGCCGCCACGGTCCGCGCGATGCGACGCACCAGCGCCATCGAGAACACGGGGGACATGTATGAGCGCCTGGTGCGGGACGCCTCGCCCGAGGTGCGCATGGAGGCGGCGACCAACCTCATCGAGGACAACCAGTTCGTCTACTCGGGTCACCACGGCCCGGCCGCGGACACGGCGGTGGCGGCGGCCTTCGCCTCCACGGATCCGAAGGTGACCGCGAAGCTCCTCGGCAACCTCTCGACCGAGGCGATCAGCGCCGACTCGACGAGCCGGCTCCAGTCACTGCTGCGCAGCGACCACGCGGAGGTCCGCGAGGCGGCGGCCACCGCGCTGGGCGGAGTGCCCTCGACGCGGATGGCCAGCGCCCGGGAGTCGCTGCTCGCCATGTACCTCGGCGAGAAGGACTCCTCGGTGCGCAAGGCGCTGCTGCAGAGCATCGCCCAGTTGGGCTTCGCGGACGCGGTGCCCGAACTCCAGCGGCTGCGCGGCGTCGATCCCAGTCTGGTGGCGGAGATCGACGCGTGGACGCGAGCACTCGGCATGGGCCTTCAGGAGTGGAGCCTGATCCTGAGGGAGAAACAGCGGCTGATGCAGGCTCGATGATTCGCACTTCCGATGGGGGCCAGTGAGCTGGCCCGAAAGGAGCAACAATGCATCACACGATCAAGACGGCACTGGTGTCACTGGCTTCCCTGGCGATCCTCCCGGCCGCGGCGACGGCGCACACGGTCAAGGCTCCCTTCCCCGGCACGATCACGGCCACCACGTACTACCCGAGCGGCGGGTACCACGGCGCCATCGACGTCTCCAGCGGCCGCTGCAACTACTGGGGTGCCGAGACGGCCGTGGTGGGCTCGGTCTCCTGGAACGTGACGATCAACACCACCGGTGTCGTCTGTAATGGCAACGGCTACGAGAACGCGAACATGGCGACCCACACCTGGGCGGACGGCTGGAAGTTCACCCAGAAGCACTTCATCAAGACCGCCGACTCGTACGACCGGACGTGCGACCGCTGCCAGGTCGGCAACGAGGGTGGCACCGGCCAGGCCACGGGTCCTCACGCGCACCTGATGCAGGACAAGCTCGGCACCAAGGACACCTCCTGGTACTCGGGCTACACCACCCAGGGCGAGGCCGTGACCCGCAGCGAGACCCTCGGCGTCCTCGACTGACCCCCGAGCGGGAGCGGAGGAGGCGAGCGAGGCGCCCCAGGTAGCTGCGTCTACCCGTCCGAGCTGGCGCGTGCCGGGTCAGGAGATCCGGAAGCCCAGCTGCGCCAGGGCGGCCTTCACCCAATCCTTGAGGGACGCGGTCTCGAACGGGGTGGCCTCGCGCTTGGGGTACTTCTTCTCGAAGTAGCTCACCGCGGCGATGCCCATGGCGAAGGCGGTGCCACCACTCGCCGCGCCCTTGATCAGCCAGCCCACGAGGGGAATCTGGCCCACCGTCTCACCCAGCACCGAGGTGGCCACCGTGCGCACGACGATGCCCGTGCCCAGCGTGGGCACGAGCGCGAGCGCCTCGCCGAGCGTGAGCGTCTCTCCGTAGATGCCGGCCACGTGGTAGATCATGTAGGCCTCGATGGCCGACGTGAGCGCCGTGTGCGCTCCCGGGATGGGCAGCGGGATGGCTCCCGCCGCCGCCGCGCGCGTCGCGCTCTCCTCGACCCAATTGCGTGCCGCCTTCTCCGCGTTCATCGGTGTCCCCCTTACATCCGGACCAACGTTGGAGGGGCGCACCTTATCGGCTCGGAACGTGCGCGGCTACTCCAGGGACGTCCACAGCTCGTCGAAGGCGCGGCAGAAGGCCTGCACGAGCCGGGGATCATCCGACACGAGCACATTCTCGTGGTTCTCGGACGCGGCCGAGCGGGTCCAGTTGTAGCTGCCGGTGAGCAGGCGCATCCGGTCGAACACCGCGAACTTGTGGTGCATGTGCGCCTCGGTGCGGTCCAGGCGCACGGGAATGCCCGCCTCGCGCAGCCGATGGACGTCCGAGCCTGGATCCAGGGCCTTGTCGTCGTCCGACACCACGCGCAGCCGCAAGCCGCGCGCGTGCGCCTCGAGCAGCACCCGGGTGATGCGATCATCCGTGAGGGTGAAGACACACACGTCCGCGCTGCCCCGGGCCTCGCCGATGAGCCGCACGATGGTGCGCAGCGGGCCCTCTCCCGGACTGAACTGGACATCCACCTGGCTCGCCTCGCGCGCGGGCAGCAGCGTCTTCACCATGTCCTCCAGCCAGGTGATGACCTGGCGGGCCCGATGGTCGGAGACGGAGTCGCGCGCCAGCTCGAACGCCCGTGAGCGGAAGAGCGCCAGGAGGGCTTCACTCGCCTTGCGCTCCTCCAACACGGCCTGGAGCGCCTGCTTCTCGGTCCGGGTGAGCTTCCGATCCTCCAGGGTGGCGGAGAGGATGGCGTCGATGTCGGCGGCGTTCATGGGCGGCTCCCGGGCGAATCCAGCCTGGGAAGACTACCAGGGGTGTCCGGGAGGATGCCGGGCTGGACGGTGGGGAGAGACGCACCGTGTCATCGACTCATGACGCACGCGTACATGTTTATTATGATATTCATGTTTTTCGCTTATTGACCTGGTTCCCTGTTGTGTGACAGACACGCGCCGTTCACCCAACCAGACATCTGTCTTGTTCGAGGAGTGCGCGATGCAAATCAACGACAGCTCGTACCAGGGAGAGAAGGGGACGTGGCGCCGGGGCCTGTTCGCGGGAGCGGCGTTCGGACTGGCGGCGCTTTGCGGCTTCTCGCCGTCCGAGGCCCACGCGCTCAACATGCTCAAGACGAGCGGGCGCAACATCGTGGACTCCACCACGGGCGCCGTCGTGCGGCTGCGTGGCGTCAACCTGGGCGGCTGGCTGGTGCAGGAGCGGTGGATGACGCCGCTGGACAGCGGCAACCTCCCGGACACCTACAGCGTCATGAAGGAACTGGACCGGCGCTTTGGCGTGGCCACCGAGCAGAGCCTGATGAAGACGTATCAGGACAATTGGATCACCACCACGGACCTGGATAACATCCGCGCCGGTGGCTACAACGTCGTGCGCGTTCCGGTGTGGTGGGGCAACTTCTACGCGCTCGACAACGTGTCCAACTCGGGCTGGCGCGCGGATGCCTTCGAGAAGCTGGACTGGATCGTGAACAACGCGGGGGCTCGCGGCCTCTACGTCATCATCGACATGCACGGCGTGGTGGGCGGGCAGAGCCTGTCGGACACCACCGGCCAGGCCAACCGCAACGAGTACTGGGTCAATGGCAGCCACCAGGGCAACACCGCGTGGATGTGGTGGCAGATCGCCAACCACTTCAAGGGCAACGGCACGGTGGCGGGGTATGATCTCATCAACGAGCCCATCGGCGCGCCGAGCGCCTCGGCCGTGTGGAGCGCCTACGACAGCCTCTACAAGAGCGTGCGCTCCGTGGATCCCGCCCACATGATCTTCCTGGAGGGCGCCTACGGGAACTGGAACTGGAACATGCTGCCCAACCCCGCGCAGTACGGTTGGACCAACGTGGTCTACGAGATGCACGAGTACCAGTACAACGGCAGCGCGGCCCAGGTGCAGCAGGGCGCCACCAACCAGGTGACGGACTTCAACAACCACGCCTCGTGGAACGTCCCCGGCTACATCGGTGAGTTCAACTCCATGGGCACCGGCGCCTCCACCTGGGCGGCCACGAAGAAGACGTACGACAACGCGGGCCTGAGCTGGACCATGTGGTCCTACAAGGCCACCCACGGCCTCGTGCCGGACAGCTGGGGCTGGTACGACCCGACCTGGTGGCCCGCCACGCCCAACATCTCCACGGACTCGGCCGCCACCATCTCCAGCAAGTGGCAGCAGTGGAAGACGACCACGTCCTTCGGCAAGAACACCTCCATCAGCATGTAGTCCGTCCGGAAGGGGGCTCCCCCCGGAGCCCCTTTCCCGCTCAGGGGCAGTCGTAGCGGAGAAGGTGTCAGACGATTCGTAGGAGCAGGGTGGCGGAGAGGATGGCGTCGATGTCGGCGACGTTCATGGGCGGCTCCCGGGCGAATCCAGCCCGGGAAGACTACCAGGGGTGTCCGGGAGGGTGCCGAGTTGGACGGAGGGACGTGCGGCCCCGGTAGCGGCTGCAACTGATTCCCAGAGGGGAGCTTCCAAAAGGAGCCTGCGTATATGAGAGGCTCCAGGCTGGCCTCGGAGAGGGGCTGCCTTGCCGGGTAGGGCAGGGCGGCGCGGGCGGCACGGGCCTCGTCGTCGGTGGGACTCGGGCGGTGGGTGAGGAGCGCCTCGGGCTCCTCGAGGGCGACGGCCTCGCGCACGGAGGCCATCTACTTCTCTCGTCCTTCATGCGTCCACGCCTGTCCGGCATCGTTGCCCTGGTGCGACTCACCGCCGGGTGGCTTCATCGATTGAGCTGGCTTGCGCTCCTGTTGCTCCTCACGGGATGCGCTGCGCGGTTTCCCTCCACGGCTCCCCGGTGGTACGGGCAGAGCAGTTCTCGGACCGTCGACATCGACGTCGAGGCGGCCACGCCTCGACAGGCGGAAGCGCTGCGACGCGGCGGCGTCCAACTGCCTCGGGTCTCCGAGTGGACCGCCGACCCTCGCGAGCATCGTGATTTCATCGATCTCCGAGTCACGGCTGTGGGCTTTGGCCTCACCGAGGGTGGCTATCTCCTCTACTGCGAGGGGTTACCGCTGCCCGTCCTCATCCCGGAGTCCCAGGTCGACCTGGGAGTGACGAGCGCCGAGCCGCTTCATGCCTCCATCTACCCGGACCGGGACACCGCCCTGGCGGATCTGGCGGTCAGCACCTCGGATGCAGGACAGCCGAGGTATGCGTGCCTGGGGTCAAGCCGCTGCAGCGGCCTGTTGGCTCCAGTTCCACCCAGAATGCGCAACTCCAGGCGGACATCCAATACCTACGGCAGATAGGCGCCACGAACATCCGGGTCAATCAACAACAAATCACGTACAACAATGGCCAGCGCGTCGGAGTCACGGCCACTGGGAAGGCGTCTTCCATGCCAGCCGATCCTCAGGGCCGGGGCGCCGGGGGAATGGATTTCGGAGCCCAGAGCAGCCCCAATTCCAGCGGCTCGGCGTCGAAGGGCTCGGCGCGGATTGTCTCCTCCCCTGTGTGACGAGCGGCCAGCGTCCAGCCCTTCCTTCCCCGGCGGTACACCTCGAGGGAGTGGGCCCGGGGGTCCACGAGCCAGGAGTGCCTCACGCCTTCCTGGTGATAGAGGGCGGGTTTGCGCCCCCGGTCCAGCGCGGCCGTGGATGGGGAGAGCACCTCGCACACCCAATCGGGCGCGACGTCGAAGAAGGGGTCATCCCGCTCCAGCAGCCCCGGCACCCGCTCCCGGCGCCAGCCCGCCAGATCCGGCACCAGCACCTGGCGGCCCAGGTGCAATTCCGGTTCGAGCAGGAGCCACCATCCCCCGGGTCCCCCCTGCCCGAGGTCGAAGGTGTTACCCAACCGGGCCATGAGCACCGTGGTCGCTCGGGCATGCCACTTCGCCGGCCGGGGAAAGGCCCACAGCTCGTCGTCGATGATTTCCCCCACCCATCCGGGCGGAAGGGCCTCGATGTCCTCGTGGTGGCTGGACGCCTTCCCCGACCCATGTTCGCTCCTCGCCCTGGCGCTCCCGCCAGACTCCTCCCATCATACCGGAGGGGGTGACATGGGTGGTAGGATCGAGCCGACTGGGGGGACGTGCGGCCCATCGCAACACTTGCCCTGGTACTCGGCCTGATTGCTGAAGCAGGGGGGCTTCTTCTCCAACGCCACCCAGCAGCCCTTGTTGATCTCCACCTCGCCCTTGTTGGTCTCACAGGGAGGCACGGCCTGTTTCGTCCAGGGCTTTTCGGGGAGAGGGTAGGCGATGGCGTCCGGGTCCGGCTTGCTCCGGTCGATGAAGTCCGACTCCCGTCGCAGGGCATCCTCGATGGCCCAGACACGAGTCCCGACATGGGGATGCGCGGCGTCCAGCCTCGTGAAGATGAACAGGCCGAACCCGCCCAAGCCGAGCATTGAGCCGAGGACGTAGAGCACCTTGACCCAGGCGGGTGCTTGGAAGTTCGGCACCCCGTGGTGCTGCGTGTTGTGGATGACGATGTCGCCCTTCACGAAATACCCCGTGTTGACGCCGACGACGGTGTCGGCGCCCGAGGCATGCACGAGTAGTCTCGGAGCTCGTTCCTGCAACGCCCGCTGGAGGTTGCTCAGCTCCTCACGCAGCGTCACGTCGCGTGCCGCTGCTTCCTCGAGCCGGGACCGAAGCCACTGTTTGCGCTCCTCCTTCCCCACGCCACCGTCACGAGGTCTGGCTTGTGGCGAGCCAGGGCCTCGGCGGTCGACCGCCCGGGGACACCACCCCGGGGCGCATGCTTCAGCGGGGTTCGAGCCCGCGTGCCCTCAACGGAGCGAGCACCTCGGTCTCCATCGACTTGCGCGCGAGGTCCAGGTAGGCCCGCGACTTCATCCACCCGAGTGCATGGATCTCGGCGGGCTCCTCCTCTGCCTGTGCGGCGACGCGGGCCTGGTTCTCCCGGACCGCGGCGATCGTCTTCCCCGCCGCCTCGCGGAGCACCTCCCGCTCGTCCTCCTCCAGCATGGGCAGTGCCCAGTCCAGGAACATCCACCCGAACTGCCCGTGCGCGGCCTCGTCCTTCACGATCCGTCCCAGCACCGCCTTCACCAGCGGGTGCGTCGCGGAGCGCCAGGTGCCTCGGAGCAGGGGGATGGAGATGGCTTCGCCCACGCAGAAGTAGCGGACGACGAGCTCCGCTGCCTGCGCGAGCGCACGGCCCGGCTGGGGCGGTGGAACCATCCCCAGCGGATCATGCAGGAGGGGGATGCCTCCGCCCAGCTCGCTCGCCAGCCGCGCGCACAGCTCGACGTGGACCATCTCGTCGAGTGGGAAGCGGCATGCCATGGAGATGAGATCCAACGGCGCCCGCGCGGCGATGAGCGCCTGCAGCGTCGCGGTGCACGCGGCGGCGGTGCGGTGCTCCTGGAAGGCGGCCTCGGTCCAGGCCCTCCGCGCCGCGAGGACGAGGTGTTCGGGAAACTCCTCCGGGCGGAGCGTCCCCCAGGGGAGTGCCTCCACCTCGGGCCGGAGCTTGCGGTAGCGGCGCTCGACGTTGCCTCCGAGCATCCCCAGCTCGAACAGCTCCTCGCCGGGGACGTGGGGCAGGACGAACGTACTCATTGACCGCCGTCCGCGGTGCCGCCATCCCCGGTACCGCCATCCGAGCCCGCATCCAGACCGCCATCCACGCCCGCGTCAGGGCCCGGCTCGCAGTAGGGCTCATTGTTCGGGTTGTCATCGCACGGCGGTGGCGCGACGAGATTGCCGGAGATGAGGCACCCACTGGCCATCTTCACGAGTGCGACGCCCGCGGTGGCGAGCAGCAGGGGGCGGGTGGTGCGCTGGGAGGGTCTGCGGCCCTGGGGAAGATCTGCCATGTCGTTCTCCTCGTACCCGGGTCGTTGCCCGGTTCCGGGAGCAAGCCTATCGGAAGGATGGATGCACGGTTAACTGCACCGAAGTGGCAAAGCTCCAGGTGCAGCGCCACGACGTCACCGTCTTCGGAGCCAGTAAGCGAGGAGCACCAGCGCGGGAGCCATCCCTGGCGAACTCGGCAAACACGAGGTACTCGCCGGGAGGGAAGTGGACACCGCATGAGGTGTTACCGTTCAGGGCCTTCACTTCGATCTCGGTCTGCGTGGGCCCCTTCCAGACCGTGGTGACCTGAAAGCGGGCGGTATTCAAGTAGGCCGCCTCGCCGAACGAGAATTGAGAACTGCGCCTATAGATCGAAATTGGTGGGCAACATGACAACGTCTCGGATGGTCATTCCGCGCGGTCGCGTGAGCATGAACCGAACAACGTCCGCCACCTCACTGGCCTCCAGCAGGCTGCCTGATTCCTTTGCTTCCTTGAGCTTTTCGGGTGGCCAGTCGGCGAGCAGCGCGCTGATCACCGGGCCAGGGGAGATCGAGCCGACGCGCAGGCCGTGCTTGAACACCTGGCGCCGCACGGTCTGGACAAAGCAATTGATCGCCCATTTGGACGACGCATAGACTGGCTCCCACGGCGTCGGGTAGTGAGCTGCCAGCGAACTCGTGATGATGATGTCCCCGGTCCGGCGCTGGATCATGTGCGGCAGCACGTCGTGCACATTCTTCATCACCACGTTGACGTTCAGGTTCAGCATCCGGTCGATTGCGTGCGTGTCGGCGTCGACAAGGTCGCCCCCCACATACGTCCCGGCATTCGCGTGCAGGATGTCGATCCGCCCTGTCGTCTCCAACACTCGAGGCACCAGCGTCGCACAGTCCCTGGGATCGAGCAGGTCGACGACCAGGGGAATCGCCGTGTCGCCGTACTGGCTGCAAATCGCCTGGAGTGCGGCCTCATTGCGGTCCACCAGCACGACGCGCGCGCCTTCAGCCAGCATCATCGCGCTGCTCGCCAGCCCAATGCCCGACGCCGCTCCCGTGACGACGGCCACCTTGCCTTCAAACTCCTTGGTCATGACGTTTCTTTCCTGTCACTGCGCTGTGGTACGTATGTCGCAAGAGACTTCCCGGGGCTCTGCGGCGGGCCGGTCGAGCGAGCAGATCAGCGTCGGCGAGGAGGCCAGCAGCCACGCCAGGCCCGCGGGGAGCGCCAGGAGGAGCAGGCCGACGCCCAGCGCGCGCAGCCGCGCGAGGGCCAGGCCCGTGCGAGGTGTCAGCGTCTCCGCGGGGGTCCACAGCGACACGGCCAGCCCTCCGAGGTAGCCGCCCACGTCTGACGCCGCGGTCAACATCACCCTCACTCCCGTGAATGATGCGCCCGTGGCCATTGCCCAGGACGTGTCCACTCCCGCGAACACGTCGCGGGCCATCACGCTCACGGGGAGTGACGTGGACAGCCTTCAAGGTGAATGACGCGTCCCTGGACTCCAGCCCGGCCACGGTGCGCATCTCCATCACGTCGAGTGCGTCCACACTCGAGGCCGGCAAGTCGCTGTAGGCCCCAGCTCCCTCTCCCTCTGGGAGAGGGTAGTGTCGGAGGCCATGCATGGAACGAAGAAGCTGTGTCTCCTGACGCTGGCCCTGGGGTTATCGGCCTGTGTCTCCTCCAATGGCGCGCGGATCTCGGACTTCTCCCTGCGCGGCGAGATCCCCACGGACCCGGAGGGGTTCGATCTGGCCCTCTACGAGACCCTGGGCACCCGCTTCACCACGGGCAACCAGGTGGAGTGGATCGACAACGGCGCGCTCTTCGAACTCATCGAGAAGGACGTGCGCACGGCGAAATCCTCCATCAACATCGTGCTGTTCATCTGGCGCTCCGGTCAGCCTGGGGACTCGCTCGCCGAGCAGATCGCCGCGCGCACGAAGACGGGCGTCGTCTGCCGGGTGCTGCTGGATCCGTTTGGAAGCACCGACCTGGAGATCGTGAAGCCCCAGTTGGAGCGGGCAGGCTGTGACGTGCGCGTCTTCCGGCCCCTGCCCGCCGACGAGACGCTGGGGCGCAACCACCGCAAGCTCGTCATCGTGGATGGGCGCGTCGGGTACACGGGCGGCTTCGGGGTCCACACGAGCTGGCTCGGGGACGCACGCAACGAGAAGGAGTGGCGGGACGTCGCGATACGGGCCGAGGGGCCCGTCGTGGCGCAGATGCAGCAGGCGTTCGCGGAGAACTGGCAGGAGATGGGGGGCGTGCTGCTGCCCGCCTCGGACTTCGCGGCCATGTACGCGCCCCCCAAGCCCGGAGGCGCGCGCGCCGCCTTCATCACCAGCACGCCCAACCCGGAGCTGACCCGCGCCGAGCGCAGCATCCTCCTGATGTGCAAGGCGGCCCGCAAGCGGCTGTGGATCGGCCAGTCGTACTTCACGCCCACCTCCACGCTGCTCGCGCTCCTGGTGGATCAGGCGCACGCGGGGGTGGACACGCGGGTGCTCACCCCCGGTGACAAGAACGACCAGCCCGTCATCACCGCCTTCCAGCGGAGGTCCTACCCGGACCTCGCCACCGCGGGCGTGCGCATCTGGGAGTGGCCCATCTCCATGATGCACTCCAAGGTCATCCTCGCGGACGACCACCTGGTCATGGTGGGCTCCATCAACTTCGACATCCTCTCCTTCCGGTTGCTGGAGGAGGGGGCGCTCATCGTCGACGACGAGGCCTTCGCCAGACAGGCGGAGCGCGCCTTCCTCTCCGACTTCCAGAAGTCCGTCGAGGTCAGCCTGCCCTGGACCCACTCGCGCGAGGGCGAGAAGAAGTAGCCCGTCCAGAGGTGTGCCGGTCCGGCCGTGATGAATCCGCTTGCAAAGCGATTGGGCCCTGAACACTCAATCGTGCCGTTCCCACCTGAGGAGACGACGACATGAAGCGAGTCCTGGGAGTGTTGGCGGGCCTTCTGGCGATGACGGCGGCGGCCAGGCCCGTGCAGAAGCCGGTGGTGTATGAGCTGGAGGGAACGAAGTTCGAGGGCGTGCTCGTCTACGACGACTCCGTGAAGACTCCCCGTCCGGGGCTGGTGCTGGTTCCCAACTGGCTGGGCGTCAACGAGCCCAACGTGAAGCAGGCGTTCTTGGTGGCCGGCAAGAAGTACATCGTCTTCGTCACCGACCTGTACGGACAGGCCGTACGTCCCAAGAACCCCGACGAGGCGGGCAAGGTCTCCGGTGTGTTGAAGCACGATCGCAACCTCATGCGCGCGCGTGTGAACAAAGCCCTGGACGTGCTGCGCGCCGAGGGCAAGGCGGTGGGGCTCGACGCGAAGAAGCTGGGCGCCGTCGGCTTCTGTGTGGGCGGTACCGCGGTGCTGGAGATGGCGCGCAGCGGCGTCCCTGTCGCCGGCGTGGTGTCCTTCCATGGCGGCCTGGACGCGCCCCTTCCCGCCGCCGAGGGCGCCGTCACCGCCAAGGTGCTCGTGCTGCATGGGGCCGAGGATCCCCAGGTCCCCCCCTCCGAGGTGAAGGGCTTCGAGGAGGAGATGCGCAAGGCCAAGGCCGACTGGGAGCTGGTGTCCTACGGCGGCGCGGTGCACAGCTTCACCATTGTCGAGGCCAACACCCCGGGAAAGGTCCAGTACGACGCCAAGGTGGCCAGGCGCGCCTACCTCGCGATGAACGACTTCCTCACCGAGGTCTTCGCGAAGTAGCCAATGCGGGGGGCTCGCGTGTTCCTCTACTTGGAGAGCCCCTGCGCGCGCAGGAACTCGCGCACGCTGGGCGCATTGCGCGCCTCCGAGTCCACGCACAGCGAGATGGACTCGAGCGCACGGGCGAGCGCGCGCGGTCCGCCCTCGATGCCCTTCACCCGCGGGCCGAGCAGCGCCTCGGCCTCCGCACGCTGGGCGGGGTCGCAGAGCACGCCCACGCCCTCGATGAGCTGGCCAAGCTCGTCGGAGCGCATCCGCTCCGCGAGGCGGTCGAAGTTCTCGCGGTAGAAGGCCCACGCCCGCGCCCGCGTGTCCTCGCCGGAGAGGGCCGTGCTCAGGATCTCCACGGTCTCGCGCACGTCGAACTCGCTTCCGGTCACCAGGCCCAGCGCCTCTCCCAGCAGTGCCCGGTCCTCGAAGGAGCCGAGCACGGAGAGCAGCACCGAGCGCTCGCGGCGGTCCTTCGCGCCGCGAGCCTGCGTGAGCAGCGTGTCGAACAGCGCCCGGTCTCCCTGTTTCGCGGCGACCCGCAGCGCCACCTGGGCCACGTCCTCCTTCACCGCGTCGCGGTCCGCGAGCCACGCCCGGCCCAGCCGCGCGGCCTCCCGGCTCAGCGCGGGGTCCTCGCCCACGCCCGCCGCCAGTGACAGCAGCAGCAGGCGCAGCCGCTGCTGGCTCTCGTCCTCCCCGGGTCTGGCCACCCATCCGAGCGTCCGGGCGCGCGGTGCGTAGAGGCCGCGGATCCACGCCCGGTAGCGGGCGCGGTCCTCCGCGGAGAGCCGGTCCACCCGCACGCTCCCGAGCAGCCGCAGGCCGCGCTGCACGACGAGCCGGCTCGGGTCCTTCGCCGTGGCGGGAACGGCGCGCAGCGCCTCTCCGCTGAGCAGATCCCCGCGCGAGACGCCCGCCCGCACGTCGGCGAGCAGCGCGAGCCGCTCGTCCTCGCTCAGCGTCCCCGCGGGGGCTCCGAGCAGGGCGTCCAGCTGTGGGCGCGCGTACCCGGAGTGGTAGTAGCCGCGGCCGTCCGCGTTGAGCAGCACCCAGCGCGGGCAGCCGGGCGTCTTCAGCTCCAACTCACCCTCGGCCCGCGTGAGCAGCGTGCAGCCGCGCTCGGCCTGGCTTCCGGTCCCGGCGCGCACGCACACCGGCACCGCCCACGTCTGGCCCAGCTCGCCCTGGGAGCCGGCGGGCCAGAAGCGCTCCTGGCGCAGCCGCAGCCGCGCGGGGGCGCCGGGCTGGCACCGCAGCTCCGCCTGGATGAGTGGGACGCCGGGCTGATCCACGAAGCTCTGGAAGACGCGCACGGCGTCCGCTCCGGCGACTTCCCCCAGCGTTCGCAGGAAGTCGTCCGAGGTGGCCGTCTTCCAGGCGTGGGTGCGCACGTGCTGGCGCATCACGTCGCGCACGCGCTCCTCGCCGAGCCACGGCTCCAGCATCCCCAGCACGGCGGAGCCCTTGGAGTAGGTGGTCCCGTTGTCAAAGGCGCCAATGATGTCGTCGTTGCTCGCCACCGGCTTGCGCACCGGGGGCGTGTTCACGAGCGAGTCCGTGCCCATCGCGTGCGCGAGCGCGTTCGCGCTGAACTCGCGGCCCAGTCCCCAGGAGGGCTCGAAGCCGTCCATCGTCTTGCGATCGAGCCAGCTGGTGAAGGACTCGTTGAGCCACACGTCGTCCCACCAGCGGCAGGTGACGACGTCGCCGAACCAGTAGTGACCCAGCTCGTGCCCGAGGATGGTGGCGTAGCGCTGGCGCCGCTCGAGCGTCTCCTGGCCGGGCGTGATGAGCGTGAGCGGTTGGCCCATCGCGACGATGCCCGGGTGCTCCATGGTGCCCCAGAAACGCGGCACCACGGCGACGTCCAGCTTCTCGAAGGGGTAGGGCTGGTCGAAGAAGTCCTCCAGCACCCCGACGATGCGCGGCGTGACGCTCGCGGCATACGCCGTCTCCGACCCGCGCCCCCTGGGCACGATGAAGCGCAGCGGTACCGGCGTGCGGCCCACCGTGCCGGCCTCCACCACGTCGAAGGGCCCCACCATGAAGGCGACGAGGTAGCTCGGCATGGGCTTGCTCTCGGCGAAGGTGACGCGCTTGAGACCGCCAGGCAGCGGCTCCTCGCGCACGGCCGGCGCGTTCGCCGCCGCCACGTGCGACTCCTTCACCGTGAAGGTGAGCTGCCAGGGCACCTTGAAGGTGGGCTCATCGAAGCAGGGGAAGGCGCGGCGCGCGTCGATGGGCTCGAAGAAGGTGTAGAGGTACGGCTCGCCAGCCTCCGTCTCCCCGTACAGCCCCTGGCTGCGCGTGCGCTCCACCCGCCCGGTGAACCGCAGCACCAGCCGCGCGCGTCCCGCGGGAAGTTCCTCGGGGAGCAGCAGCCCCAGGCGCCCCGTGTCCGCGGTGGTGATGCGGGCCTCGAAGCCATGGCCCTCGCGCTCCACGCGCGCCGAGGAGACCTGTACGTCCTGTGCGTGCAGCCACACCTGGCGCACCGGCGCCCGCACCTCCACGTCGATGCTCACGGTACCGGGGTACGTCGCCTCCTGGGGCAGCAGGGTGAGCTCCAGCGCGTAGCGCACCGGCCGCACCGTGTCCGGGAGCCTCAGCGCGGGCGGCGCGGGCTCGGGATACGCCACGGTCGCCGGAGCAGCCGCGGCGGGAGCGGAGCCCGTGGGAGCGGCCGGAGGTGCATGGGTGCAGTGCAGCAGACCGAGGGCGAGGAGCAGCAGCGGGAGTCGGCGCATCCCGCCACGCCAGCCTCCCGGAGTCGCCGAGTCAACCGCGATCGGTCGCGCGGGCCGAAACGCGTCGGTCGCGGGCAGCGGTAGCCGCCGAGCCCGTGAAGCGCCAGGCCAGAGGGAGGCGGGCCGCGACACCGTGGAGGCAACAAGGACTCAGGGGTTCACGAGAATCACCGATACCCCTGATTCCAAGCCCGGGAGGTCCTCCCCCCGGGCCGCCTGCTGGAGTGCGTCATGCGTCCCCGCGTTCACGCCGTCCTCGCCTTCCTGCTCGTCGCCCTCCTCACCCGCTGCGCTCCGCCCGAGTCCACCCCCGAGGAGGAAGCCTTCCCGGCGCGAGCCACCCAGGCCCTCACGCCCGGCGGAGGGCTGCGGTTCATGACGTACAACATCAAGCACGGCGAGCTCAGCAGCCTCGAGGCCATCGCGGGCGTCATCAACGCGCAGGCGCCGGATCTCGTCGCGCTCCAGGAGGTCGATGTCCTCACCGTGCGCTCGGGCAAGGTGGACCAGGCCGCGCGGCTCGGCCAGCTCACCGGCATGAATGCCGTGTTCGTTCCCTCGTTGCTCAGCTTCGACTCGGGCCAGTACGGGCTGGCCCTCCTGTCGCGCTACCCCATCCGCTCCTCGCAGCGCATTGCCCTGCGCTCCGCCGCCGAGCAGCGCATCCTCGCGCTCTACACGGTGGAACTGGATGCCCAGCACCTGCTGCCCGTGGGCGTCACCCACTTTGGCACCACCGACTCCGCCGAGCGGCTCAACCAGGCCGCGGACGTCAAGGCGGCGCTCGCGGGACAGCCCTGGGCCCTGCTCGGCGGTGACTTCAACGCCACGCCCTCCGAGGCCGGCATCTCCAGCCTGATGCAGCAGCTCACCGACGCCTGGAGCCGGGGCGGCTCGGGCAGTGGCTACACCAGCTCCGCGGGCTTTCCCACGCGGCGCATCGACTACCTGATGCTCGGCTCCGCGTGGACCTCGCCGGTGTCCGCCACCGTGCCCGGCGCGTCGTCCCAGTCGGATCACCGCCCCGTGGTGGCCACCCTCATCCTGCCGTGGCGTCAGAGCCTGCTCGGAGACCGCGTGCCGGGCACCCCCGTGCAGGCGGACACGAAGGCCGTCGAGGTCGGCGTCCGGTTCCGGAGCAATGTCGCGGGCACCGTCACCGCGCTCCGCTTCTACCGGGGCACCGGTAATGCCAACGGCTACGTGGCGCGCCTGTGGACCCTGTCGGGAACGCTGCTGGCCCAGGTCCCGGTCCGCGACGGCCGCCTTCCCGGCTGGCAGGAAGTCACCTTGTCCTCGCCCGTGCCCATCACCGCGGGCACGACCTATGTGGTCTCCTACTACTCGTCCAATGGCCAGTTCGCGCGGGACGTGGATGGGTTCGCGAGCACGCTCGTCAGCGGCAATCTCACCGCCCCCGCGAGCGCGAGCGTGGGGGGCAATGGTGTCTACGTCTATGCCTCGGGCGGAGGCTTCCCGACGAACTCGTACAAGGACACCAACTACTGGGTGGACGTCCGCTTCACCCCCGCGCCTTGAGACGAGTTCCCCCAGACCGTCGTTCCCCTCAATCCTCCTCGTCCTCGCAGGGCAGGTGGGCGCGGACCATGAAGTCGGCCCGGTTGGTCACTCCGAAGGGCTTGAGCTTCTCGTAGATGTGACGCAGGTGCTTCTTCACGGTCTCGTGGCTGTTCTTCTCGCCCTTCTTGTTGAAGAGCCGATCGGCGAGCTCCTTGTCGGACAGGTTCTTGTGTTTGTACAGGAGGTTGGCGATCTCGATCTCCTTGGGCGTCAGGACCTTGAGCCAGACGATGAGCTGGGGATGAGTCACCTCCTGGAAGCGCAACTGCCAGTAGGACTTGTTCCCCACGGGCGGCAACTGGAAGTAGGTCACCCGCAGGGTCTTCCGGCTGCCCGCCATCTCCCAGATGCCAATCCCGTTCTGGAGGAAGCTCGATTGGCTCATCGCCGTGTTCAGCTTCTCCAACAGGGCCAGGGGCAATCGCCCCGGGGGGTCCGTGAACCATTTCTCCATCAGCTTGTCGATGGGACCCAGGCGCTGCACCACCTCGAAGCGGGTGGTCAGCACGAGGCTCGCCGTCTTCTGGGCCGCCGTTTGCGCTTCCAGCAGCCGGCCCGTCAACTCCCGCTCCACGAACACCTGACAGCGCTGGATGGCCGAGGCGAGGTGCGACGTACTGGACGAGGTTGCGCTCGTGGTCGGAGAAGGGCCGGGGCTTGAGGCGGTAGGCGCTGAAGCCGCCATTGCCGTCCCAGCCCGCCTGGGTGAGATAGACCGACATGACGTGCTCGAGCGGCACCCCCATGTCCTGGCCGATCCGGTAGATCTTGGTGGCCTGCAGATCCTTGTGCGCGATGATGTCTCCATCCCGCATGACCCGGTTGGGGTTGCGCACGTTGGCGTCACGAATGAAGTCATCCTTCTTCCATTCCTCATACTGGGCGAAATACACCTCGGGCATCTTCGCCACCAACCAGTCGTCCAGCGAGGGCTGTCCGATGCGCGAGGCGCACAGGGCCATGCAGTCCGCGGACGTCAACCGGATCAGGCTGTCCTCCGTGGTGTGCACGACCTCCGAGAGGGTCTTGGCGTGGTTCAGCGCTTCCACCAACTGGCCGATGAGCAAGCGCTCCTTGGGCTTCATGTGGATCTGATCCCGTTTCATCCTCTCGCCTTTCTTCCAGACCCGTGGGGCGGTTCCGGCTCCGCGCCGGGTGTCCACTCGCGGATCTAAGTCCCCGGGCCGAATGTTGTCCGTACCCCCAAAGGGGTATGGACATGGGGCATGGAAAGAGACAGGCGGATTGCCATGACGACGAAGTTGCGAGCCATCGTGATGCGGCGGACCGGTCCGCCAGGAGTCCTCGCGGTCGAGGAGATCGCGCTCGCGCCGCTCGTCCGAGGCGAGGTGCGGCTGCGCTCGCTCGCCTCGGCCATCAATCACTCGGACCTCGAGATTCGTGCCGGCAACTGGCCCATCCTGAGGACAGCACGCTTCCCCTACGTGCCGGGGCTGGAGGTCGTCGGTGAGGTCGTCGAGGTCGCGGATGACGTGAGTGGGTTCGCCGTCGGGGAGCGCGCCTGGACAACGATGCAGGGCCTGGGCGGCGTGCGTGCGGAGCGTGACGGCGGTTATGCCGAGTACGTCACCGTCTCGGCCGACGTGCTCGCGCCGTTGCCGGCCGACCTGGACGCAGTGGGGTTCGCCGCCATCGGGCTCGCCGGCGTGACGGCGCTCGAGGCCATGCGAAGGCTCGGACCGCTCGGCGGCAAGACGCTCCTCGTCTCGGGGGCGACGGGCGGCGTGGGCGCCGTGGCGGTGGAGATTGGCCGCGCGCTCGGCGCGGACGTCGTCCCGTTGGAGCGCGGCTCCCCGTCACCGCGGCCCGACAGCGCCGACGCGGTGCTCGATGGCGTCGCGGGACCGCTCTTCCCGACACTCATCTCCGCGCTTCGCCCAACCGGTCGGTATTGCCTCGTCGGCGCGGCGGCTGGTGGCGACGTCTCCTTCGACGCCTGGAGCCTGCTCGACGGGCGCGTCCTCACCGGCTACTCGACGGAGACGCTCGACGGAGACGTGTTGCGAGCGGCCACGCGCGAGTTGCTCGCCCTGCGGCTGCCTCCTCCGCCAACCACGGTGCTCCCGCTCGCCGAGGCGGCGCGCGCCCACGAACTCCTCGAGCGACGAGAGGTTCGGGGGCGCGTGGTGCTCGTGCCGTAGACCGAGACGTCAGGGACAAGCCCGCGGGCTCAGGTCCCTGCCGTCTCGGGCGCCCCGAGGCTCAGCGCTTCTCCGTGATGAACTCGACACGGCGGTTCGCGCGCTGTCCCTCGGGCGTGCTGTTGTCCGCCACGGGGCGGCTGGACCCGTACCCCTTGGCGGTCAGGCGGGAGCCCGCGATGCCGCGCTGGATGAGGTACTCGCGCACCATGTCCGCGCGCTGCTGACTCAGCGTGACATTGAGTTCCTCGGGACCGGTGCTGTCCGTGTGCCCCTCGACGCGAACCGACAGCTCCGGGTGGGCCTTGAGGTAGTCCGCGATGTCATCCAGCTGCCGCTTCTCTTCCTCCCGCAGGGACGACTCCCCCACCGGGAAGAGGACATGGTGGTCCGTCGGCGGTGCGGCCTGCTCGGGCGGCGGTGCCTGCTCGGGCGGCGGTGCCTGCTCGGGCGGGGGTTCGGGAGGCGGCGCCTGGGTGGGCTTCTCCTCCTGGACCGGGCAGCCGCGATTCGTCCTGACTCCGGCCTCGCGTGGGCAGGCGTCCTCGTCGTCCGCGATGCCATCCCCGTCCTCGTCGGGGGCGGGGCAGCCCTGGTAGCGCGGCAGTCCCGGCTCGGAGGCGCACCGGTCCTGGCGGTCCACGACGCCGTCCCCGTCCGAGTCGCCATCCGGGCAGCCGCCGTTGTCCACCGCGCCGGCCTCGAGCGGGCAGCGGTCCTGCGCGTTGGCCACCGAGTCCCCGTCGTCGTCCTGCTCCGGGCACTGCTCGGGCGTGTGGGACCGGCCCTCCGCGCAGACGTCTTCACGGGCACGGGTAGGAGACGCCCGGGGGGCCCAGGCGATCCCCGCGGCCACGCGGAACGAGGGCGTGCCCGGAATGTCCGTGAAGCCATGCCCCGCCAGCGCGAACGCCTCGAAGCCCTGGCCCACCGGCAGCCTCAAGCCACCGAGCAACTCCAGCGCCACATCCGGCGCCACGAGCGACTCGGCCGCCTCCAGCGCGATCTCGGCGCGCAGTCCTTCGCCGCGCGTGGCCACCACGAGCCCCTGCTCGAGTTCGCTTCCGAAGTTCCGACCGGGCTCGACCTCCGTGGAGCGGATCCTCACGCCCGCGCTGGCGCCCAGCGACAGCGGACCCACCTCGCGTCCCACGGCCACCCGGGGCGCGAACTGGAACCCCGCCCAGCCATTCTGACGGCCGAACGCACTCGCCGTTCCGCCGGGCAGTCCGATGTCCAGTCCCAGGCCGAGGAACACCGGCGCCCCGTCCTCACGGCGAAGCAGTGCATAGCGCGCGCCCAGCTCCGGCGTTCCCAGTCCGAAGGAGGTCGGCGCCGTCACTCCGACCAGCGACTCCGCGCCCGACCCTCCCTGGGCGATGATGATGGGCAGCCGCGCGGACAGCTCCAGGCGCTCGACGGGAGACCAGGCCCCCGCGAGCCAGCCCGCGACGCGGTAGTCGATGATGGAGCGCTCCACGCCATCACTGCCCCTGAGCAGCAGGATGCCGCGCTCGTAGCCGGCCATGAGGAGCAGTCGATAGTTCCCCTCGGGGAGCACGTGACCGGTGTCCACCAGCAGGGAGTCCGTCGCCGCGGGATTGAAGCGCAGGCGCTCCAGGTCCATCGGGAGGATGGGCCCGGCGCTCTGGGCCTGGACGGCGGGGGCAAGCAAGGTCACCAGGAGCGCGACCAGCACCCGGCACTGAGCCTGTGTACGCGAGGGGAAGTCCATTGGCGCGGAGCGGCGACGGCGCAGCCCGCTCCACCAGGCCAGCCCCAGCAGGAGCGCCAGCGACGAGACCGTCCCACTGCCCGTGCTCTGGCAGCCGCCTCCGGCGATGGACACCACCGTTGCCTGGACCGTGACCTGGAAGGAGCACTGCGCGGAGTTGCCGGCCGCGTCCGTGGCGGTGACGGTGACGCGCGTAGCGCCATGTCTGAAGACGCTGCCCGAGGCCGGCGAGGCGGTCACCGTCGAAGAGGAGACGGCGTCCGTGGACGCGGGAAGATCGAACGTCACGGACGTGCCCGAGGCATCATCCGAGCGCACCTGAATGTCCTCCGGGCACGTCACGGACGGGGGCGTCGTGTCCTGGACGGTGAACTGGAACGTGCACGACGCCGTGCCGCCCGAACCGTCCGTGGCCGTGGCCGTGACGGTCGTGCTCCCCAGGGGGAAGGTGCTGTCGGCGGGCGGCGAATAGGTAATGGTGGGGTTGGCGGTGCTCTCGTCGGTGGCCGTGGCGGGAGGCCAGTTGCCCGGGGCTCCGTCGGGGCCCACCGCTTCGCTCACGGTGTCCGCGGGGCAGGTGATGGTGGGCGGCGGATTCGTGACGTCGAGGTCCACGGTGGCGACGTTGCTGTCCTGGCCGCAGTCGCGAACCCGGAAGGAGAAGCTGTCGGGGCCCTCGTAGCCCGGCTCGGGCGTATAGGTGAGGGAGGGCGGCGTGCCGCTCAGCGTCCCGTGCTGCGGGGGCGTGACGACGGTCCAGCTCAACGTCTGCCCCACATCCGGGTCGGTCCCGACGAGGGTGATGGCCACGGGAGTGCCGCGGGTCGTGGAGACCGTCTGGGGCTGCGCCGTGGGCACGGTATTGGGGAGCACCGTCACCACGCGCCCACCCGGAATGGCATTGGCGAAGACGGACAGGGCATACGTGCCTGGCGGGACGTCGGCCGGCACGGTCACCGTCGCGCTCGTGGCGGACATGTCGGTCGCGGGAAGCGTCCAGAGCCGCCCACCCTCGGCGCCCCGCAGGCGCACCAGGGGGAAGTCCGTCGGGGAGTCACCGAAGTTGCCGCCGCTCGCGCCCGAGAGGCCCCGGAAGCGCTCGCCCTGGAGGACGCTCGGACAGGCGGGGAAGAGGACGTCCGGCTGATTCACCACCGGGCGCCACGCGGGTTGTGCGCCGGTGTCCTCGTACAGCTCGGCCCCCGTCGCGGCCGAGCCGCCCGCGAGCAGCACCTCGCCCGAGGGCAGGGCGACCGCGACGAGCCCTCCGCGCGTGGACGGAGCGCTGACGGAGGTCCAGTCATGAAGGGCGGGGTCATAGACGTCCGCCGAGGTGGAGGGCGTGCCCGGCGCGCTCAGTCCCCCCGCGATCAGGACCTTGCCCGAAGGCGCGAGCGTCGCGGTGTGGTACCCGTGCGCCTGGGAGAGCGCGGGCCCGGCGGTCCACGTGTTGGAGCCGACGTCATACAGCTCCGTGGACGTGCGGCCCCCGGCGCCCGAGAGCCCTCCCGCCGCCAGCACCTGACCGGAGGGCAGCGGCGTCAGCGTGAGGCCTTCGCGACCCTGTGTCAGCCCCGCGGCGGGGGCCCAGGTGTTGGCGGCCGGGTCGTACACCTCCGCCGAGGCGAGCGCCGTGCCCGCGCCGTTGCGTCCCCCGGCGACGAGCACCCGGCCATCGGGAAGCAGCGCGGCGGCATGCGCGGACCGGACCGTGGCCAGGGGGGCCGCCGGGGTCCACGCGTTGGCGGCGGGGTCATACAGCTCCGCCGTCCCGAGCACCGTGGTGTCGCGCTGTCCGCCCACGACGAGCACCCGGCCGTCCGTGAGGAGCGTGGCGGTGTGGAAGTGCCTGGCACTGGCGAGCGGCGCGGTCGGGCTCCAGGCATTGGTGGCCGCATCGTAGCGCTCGGTCGAGCCCACCGAGCCGCCCCCGCTCAGGCCGCCGACGACGAGCACCGAGCCCGAGCGCAGCAGCGTCGCCGTGGCGCGCTCACGCGCAATGGAGAGGGCCGGCGCGGACGTCCAGGCGTTGCTCGTCCGGTCATAGAGCTGCGCCGAGGCCAGCGACGCGCCGCCGCCGTCGCGGCCCCCCGCGACGAGGACGCGGCCGGAGGGCAGCAGGGCCACCAGCGGATCCACCCGGGCGCCTCCCAGCGCGCCAGCCGGGGTCCATCCGTTGACGCCCGGGTCATACAGCTCCGTGCTCGCGAAGTAGGCAGCGCTCGCCGCGTTGTAGCCGCCCACGGCCAGCACCTTGCCGGACGGCAGCAGCGTCGCGGTGTGACTCTCCCGCCCGACCCCCAGGGTGCCCCCGGGGGACCACAGGCCGGTGGCGGGGTCATAGAGCTCCGAGACCTGTTGCGCGACCTGGCCGCTGGAGCCACCGGTCACCAGGACCTTGCCATCGGGCAGCAGCGTGGCCGAATGGCCCGAGCGCGCGAAGGCCAGGCCGCTCGTGGCGGTCCACGTGTTGCTCACCGGATCGTACAGCTCCGCGCTGGACAGGGCTCCGTTGGCGTCGAGGCCACCGGCGATCAGCACGCGCCCATCGGGCAGCAACGTGCTGGTGAAGTAGTACCGCGCGACGAGGGGCGGCACGACGGCGGACCAGGTGCCGGTCGCGGGATCATAGAGGTCCGCGCCGGGGACCTCACCATCCTGGTTGTAGCCACTCACGGCGAGTACCCTGCCGTCCTTGAGTCGCGTGGCGGAGTGCGCTCCCCGGCTCAGCGTCATGCTGCCGGTGGGCGTGAACGTGTTGGTGACGGGATCGTACAGGTCGGCGGAGGTGAGCCGGTCTCCAGAGAAACTCGTTCCACCGGCGACCAGCACCTGCCCCGACTCCAGGAGGGTGATGCTGGGCAGCACCCGGTCCTCCGACAGGTCACCCGTGGCCGTCCACGTGCCCGTGGCGGGGTCATGGAGGCTCCCTGTCCGGGAGCCCGTCAGCACGAGCACCTTGCCATTGGGGAGCAGCACGGCCTGCGTGATGTTGCCCTGGATGCCGGGCCCCCCCGCGGAAGTCCACGTATCGGTGGCCGGATCGTAGAGCTCCACGCCGGTGATGAAGCCCGACCTGTCGACGCCATTGATGATCAGGAGCTTGCCGGAGCCGAGCAGGACGGCGGCATGCCGCGCGCGCGCACTGGCCAGGGGCGCGGTGGAGGACCATCCGGGGGCCACGGCCAGGGGCGCGGTGATGGAGGCCACGGCGTCGTCGTTGGCGGGCGACGGGGCTTCCTTCGCGCACGACAGCAGGAGCGCGCTCCCCACCAACACCAGCAACCTGCTCCAGACATCGCGAGGTAACAGCATCACGGGAACTCCAATACGAGAGGACCGTTCGGTCTTATACACTCGATGGAGGCCGCCACCAGGGCTATCACGAGATGCCGAGCGTCTCCCGCGGATGCGAGCTGCCCGCCACCCCGCCACGGGCCATCCATCCTTCCTCCACTCTTACATCCTTCCTGTACTCATGGGGTCGGAGCCGCCCCATGTGTCCGGCGAGGTGCGGCAAACACATATCAAGCCATGCCGCGGCCGTTGGCGCGGCGGTTGGCGTCACCCAGCCTCTTCCGTTTTCGAGGGCATTCGCCATGGCGGCACGGCGTGGAGCTGCGCCCTGGGCCCGGAGCAGAAGCTGGAGTGCGGGGAGAAGTCCGCCCGGGGCCAGGACCAGGGCGACCGCTCCTTCGTCCAGCTGTTCAACGGACGCAACGACCAAGGCTACCAGGGCTTCTTCTACGTGGGGGCGGTCTCGGCCTCGCCGCCGGCCGTGCGGCAGGGGGTGGAGCCGGCCGGAGCCGCGCGCGGCGCCTCGTCTGGCAGGTAGCGTCCGCGCGAGAGAAGCAGCGCTGAAGGGGCAGGGGCGCCATGCGTCTCGCTTGACACGAGACCGGACGCTCATATTATGAGCGTAATATGAACGCGCGCCGCGGTGGAGCTGCCCGGCACGAGGTTCAATCAAGGTCCTCGCGCCGGGACGCGCTGGCCTTCATGTCAGGGAGACGGAAATGCCATTGTGGAAAATCTATCACCCGGTGGGTGCATTCACCGGCGAGGACAAGCAGGCGCTCTCCAAGAGGATCACGGAGATCTATTCGCCAGTCCTGCCAAGGTTCTATGTCGGTGTGATCTTCCAGGAGATCGCGGCGGACTCGTTTTATATTGGCGGAGAGCCGACGAAGAACTTCGTCAGGATTCATGCGGATCATATTGCTCGCACGCTGAATTCAGATGAGGCCAGGGCGAGATTTCTCGCCAGGGTCGATGCCGCCCTCGATCCCTTCATCAAGGACCGAGGCTTCGATTGGGAGTTCCACGTCGACGAGACGCCCTTCGAACTCTGGACGATCCAGGGCCTTCGACCGCCACGCCCGGGAACGGAAGACGAGAAGCGGTGGATCGCGGAGAACAAGCCCTCACCCAGGACCCATGCTTGAGGCAGGTCGCTGAGTTGCTGATGTGAAGAAACAATCGCGCGGAGTGGAGGGACGGACGTCCCTCTCCGCGCCTCACCGCGAGGAATCATGATCATGGGCAAGGAAAAAGGCCTGGCAGTTGTCACCGGAGCTTCTTCGGGTATTGGTGCCACGTATGCCGCGCGGCTGGCGGCGCGCGGCTACTCGCTCTTGCTGGTCGCGCGTCGGCCTGACCGCCTCGCCAGCCTCAAGGATGAATTGTCTCGCGCGCACCAGGTAGACGTGGAGACGGTCGTCGCGGATCTCGAGAGTCCTTCGGATCTGTCCAACGTCGAGGCGCGCGTCGCGTCCGATGACGTCACCTTCCTCGTCAACAACGCCGGCGCGGGAGGTCTGGGCAGAAGCGCCAATATGACCGCCGATCAGCTTGATCGCGTCATCAAGTTGAACATCACCGCCCTCACGCGCCTCTCGCACGCGGCGCTGTCGGCCTTCCGCGAGCGCAACGCGGGCGTTCTGGTGAATATCGGCTCGGTCGTGGCGCATTCGCCGTCGGCGGGTGGCGCCGCCTACAGCGCTTCGAAGGCCTATGTGCTGAACTTCACCCGGTCCTTGCAGATGGAGTACGCGGACAAGCCGATCCAGATTCAACTCGTCATGCCCGGGCCGATCCGCACCGAGTTCTTCTCGTCCCAAGGCATGAGCGACTCGGTCTTTCCGAACGAGGCCTATCTCACCGCGGAACAGCTCGTGGACGCCGCACTCGCCGGGCTCGATGCGGGGGAGGGCGTGACCGTGCCGTCCGTGCTCGACGTGCGGACCTGGCAGGCATTGGAGGCGGCGCGCGTCGAGTTCATGAAGGCGACGATGTCGGGCAAGGTCGCGCCGCGCTACCTCAGGTAATCGGCTAGGGTGGTGTCCACCATGACGGAGACCCTCCTCGACCCGACCTCGCTTCCGTTGCAGCCGACCGCGCCTGGCTCCAGCGTGCGGCGTTTCACCAAGACGTTCCCCACGCAGCTGCCGCCCGAGGTGCTCTGGACGGAGTTCACGCGCACCCTGACGGACTCGCACGAGGGCGTCCTGTGGGCGAACGACATCTCCTGGATACGCGCCTTGAACGCCCCCTTGAGGGAGGGCACCGTGCTCGCCGAGCGCATGGAGCCCACGGGCGCCGTGCTGCACTACCGCCTGATGGAGTTCTCCCCCCCGAAGCAGCTGCGGTACGCCTCGCTTCAGGGCCATCCCCTGGCGGCGAGCGCCACGGTCTCCATCGAGGCGCCCGAGGGGAAGGCCACGCTGCTCTGGCAGGGCGAGTATTTCGGTTCCGAGGCCCAGTTGCTGGGGTTGGACCGTGTGCACGCGGCGTTCTTCTCTCAGTTCGCCGCGCGGCTCCAGCAGTTGGACGCCACGAGATGAGTCAGCTCGTCGGGGGCCGCAGCTCCCGGCGGAGGATCTTCCCCACGTTGCTCTTGGGAAGCTCCGCGCGGAACTCGATGGACTTGGGCCGCTTGTAGCCGGTGAGCTGCTCGCGGCAGAAGTCGATCACCTGGGCCTCGGTGAGGGCCGGGTCCTTCTTCACCACGAAGAGCTTCACCGCCTCGCCCGAGTGCGCGTCGGGCACGCCCACGGCCGCCACCTCCAGGACACCGGGGTGCGCGGCGACCACGCCCTCCACCTCGTTGGGGTAGACGTTGAAGCCCGACACGAGGATCATGTCCTTCTTGCGGTCCACGATGCGCAGGAAGCCGCGCTCGTCCTGGACGGCGATGTCGCCGGATTTGAGGAAGCCATCGGGCGTCATGACCCGGGCCGTCTCCTCCGGGCGGTTCCAGTAGCCGGCCATCACCTGGGGGCCGCGGATGCACAGCTCCCCGGGCTCTCCGAGCGGCACCTCCTTTCCCTCGTCATCGCGCAGGGAGACCTCGGTGGAGGGCAGGGGCAGACCGATGCCGCCGGAGTATTCCGTGTCGGTGAGCGGGTTGCAGGTCACCCCGGGGGAGGCCTCCGTCAGGCCGTAGCTCTCGAGGAGCGGCACGCCGGTCAGGGAGAACCACTTCTGCGCGACGACCCGCTGCGCCGCCGCGCCACCGCAGGTGGCGATCAGCATTTGGGAGAGGTCGAGCTTGCCGAGATCGGGGTGGTGGACGAGCGCGTTGAAGAAGGTGTTGACCCCCGGCAGGGCATGGATGGGCCGATGGGACAGGGTCTGGATGATGCCGGTGATGTCTCGCGGGTTGGGGATGAGGATGTTCATCGCGCCCACGTGCATGCCCAGCAGCGCGCAATTGTTGAGCGCGTAGATGTGGTAGAGCGGCAGCACGCAGACGAAGGTGAGGGGTTGGCCCTGGCGCTTGCGCAGGACGGGCTGAAGCCAGGCCTCGGTCTGCAGCATGCTGGCGACCAGGTTGCGGTGCAGCAGCATGGCGCCCTTGACCACGCCGGTGGTGCCCCCCGTGTATTGGAGGAAGGCGATGTCGTCGGGCGACACGGTGATGGGGGCGAGCGGGAGCGTCTGGCCCTCGGCCAGCACGCGCTCGAACGGGACCGCCTGGGGCAGGGGAGAGGCGGTGCCCGGCGCGCCCGCGGCCACCGTCACCACGTGCCTCAAGGCGGTGTTGCCCAGGATCTTCTGGAGGGTGGGGGCGAAGGTCTCCAGGAGGAAGAGGGCCACGGCCCCGCTGTCCTTGAGCTGGTACTCCAGCTCGCGCGGGGTGTAGAGCGGGTTGACGTTCACCACGGTGCAGCCCGCGCGCAGGATGGCGGCGACACACACCGGGTACTGCGTCAGGTTGGGCATCATGATGGCCACGGCCGAGCCACGCGCGAGCCCCCGGGCCTGCAACCACGCCGCCACCTGGCGCGACAGGGCATCGAGCTCGCGGTAGGTGATGGACTGGCCCATGCACTCGAACGCGGGGCGATCGGCGTACATGCGGAACGACTCGTCCATGAGGTGGGCGAGCGAGGCGTAGCGCGTGCCATCGATCTCGGTTGGAACGCCCGGGGGGTAGTACTCGAGCCAGCTCTTCTCCATGCGTGTCGCCTCGTCGATCCTGGATCCTGACCCCGGATGATAGCCGTGCCCGGCCACCTTGTGGCCTGTCGTGTGGACTGACGGCTGAAGAGGCTCGGCTCATGCGCCTTCACGCGAGGTCGGTGGAGGCCGCGAAGTCCTTCTGGGGCTCGATGTCCGCCAGGCGCTCCCTGAGTGCCTTCACGAGCGCCGCGTACGCGTCACCGCCGAGCACCAGGCGCTTGGGCGCGGGATGCTGATCGACACTCGCGATCATGAGCTGGGCCATCCTGGCGGCGTCGCCCTTGGGCAGGTGCGACGTGTCCTCGAGGAGCGCGTGGACCCTGCCCACGGGCGTGCCCTCGTAGACGGCCATCTTCGCGCCGACCTTCGCGCTCCCGAATCGGAACTTCGTTCGTGCGCCGCCCGGCTCGACGATCGTGACGCCGATGTTGAACGGCGCGAGCTCCTGCATCATCGACTCGACGAAGCCCTCGATGCCCCACTTGCTCGCGTGGTAGAGCGACCCCCCGGCGCCGGCCGCCTGTCCGCCGTACGTGGAGATCTGGAGGATTCGCCCACCCCCTTGCGCGCGCAGGTGCGGAGTGGCGGCGCGAATGACCTGGATCGAGCCGAGCAGGTTGGTGTTGAGCTGGTGGACGATCTGCTCGTCCGTGAACGCCTCGGCGGCGCCGAAGAGGCCGTAGCCGGCGTTGTTGACGACCACGTCCACTCGCCCGAGTTCGGCGAACGCCCGGTTCACCACCTGCTTGATGGCCGGCGTATCGGTGACGTCGAGGTGCGCGAGCCAGAGGCGATCACCGTGGCGCGCCTGGAGGTCGTCCATCGCGTCCAGCTCGCGAACGGTGCCCGCGACGCGGTCGCCGCGCGCCAGGAGTTGCTCCGTCATGTGGCGGCCGAAACCACTGCCCACGCCCGTGATGAACCAGGTTCTCTGTGTCATGGCCACGTCCTTGCGGTGCCGCGAGGTAGATGCGGTCATCTTTCGCATCCAGGGCGGACATGGACAATTCCCCCGGGGAGAGACACACTGGAACGCATGCCGTACCAATCAGACCATGCGCTCGAGGAGCTCCGGGCCTTCGTCGCGGTAGTCGAGGCCCAGGGATTCAGCGCCGCCGCGCGGGCGACGCGGGGAAGGAAGGCGACGCTCAGCAAGCGCGTCCAGGAGCTCGAGGCGCGCCTCGGCGTGCCGCTGCTCGTGCGGACCACGCGCTCGCTGCGACTGACCGACGAGGGCCGCGCCTATTTCGAGCATGCGTCGCGCGCACTCGCCTCGGTGCGCGACGCCGAGGCCGTGGTCCTCTCCGCGAAGGCCGAGCCGCGCGGCGTCTTGCGTGTCACGACCTCGGCGGCGCTGGCGGCCCTGGTGATGGACAGCGTGGTGGCGGCCTACCTCGCCAGGCATGCGCGGGTGCGTGTCGAGCTCCACGTGTCGGAGCATCGAGGTGATCTCGTCCGCGAGGGCTTCGACCTCGCCGTGTGGGCGGGCGCGCTCGAGGATTCGTCACTCATCGCGCGAAGGCTCGGCGTCGCCGACGGGGGTTACTACGCCAGCCCGCACTATCTCGCGCGGAGACCCGAGCCGAAGTCGCCAGAGGAGGTCGCGGCGCACGACACGATCGCGGTTCCCAAGGGCGATGCGCCGATGGACTGGACCTTCGTCGTCGCGGGAAGGCCCAAGCGAGTCACGTTGCGCCCCCGCCTGGTCGTGTCCGACCTGGCGCTCGCGGCGCGGGCCGCGGCCGCTGGGATGGGGATCGTCCGCGCTCCGTCCTCGGTCGTGGAGCCGTATCTCGCGAAGAAGCAGCTCGTGGCCATCCTGCGAGAGTCGACACCGCCTGGGCTCGAGGTGCATGCCGTCTTTCCCGTCGGTGGTGCACTCGTGCCCAAGACGCGCGTGTTCGTGGATCTGCTTCAGGCGTGGTTCGAGCGCGAGCCGCACGGAGCCAGGCGCGGCGACAGGCAGCGCTGAGGGCGATACCAGCAGGTCTGATCAGTAAGAGACGGCGCACAGGCCATCTGGACGGATGGCCAACCCCCCTTCCTTCCTGCTCCATTGCCGCGTCTTCAAGTCGCGCGGGGGGTTCATGAAAAGGGCATTCATTCCATGGATGTTGGCGCTCACCGTGGCGCTGCTGGCGGGCTGCTCGGCCTCTTCCTCCGAAACCGGCTCGGCACGGTTCGCCGTCTCCGTGCCCCAAGCCCTCTCCTCAGAGATCGCCCGCGTCTCCGTCACTTCCAGCGCCTCGGACATTCCCTCCGTGACCTTGGAGCTGGCACCCACCCAGGGCATCTGGGGCGGTACCCTCGGCAACATCCCCGCGGGCGCCCATCGCTCCTTCCAGGCACGGGCCTTCGACGCTTCGGGCATCCTGCTCTTCCAGGGCGCCGCTTCCGGCGTCACCCTCTCTGAAAACCAGACGACCCTCGTCGCCATCACCCTCCAGGAAGTCAATCCTCCTCCCGCCTTCGACAATGAGGCCCCGCTCATTGACTTCCTGGAGGCCTCCGCCATCTCCGTGCCCGTCGGCGGCTCTCTTTCCCTGGTGGCCTCGGCCCATGATCCCAACCCGGGCGACACCCTCTCCCATGACTGGACGGCCACCGCGGGCTCCTTCTCTTCTCCCTCCGAGTCCTCCACTTCGTGGACGGCGCCTGCCTCCACCGGCATTCAGACCCTCACCCTCACCGTGACGGACTCACGTGGCCTGTCCGCTCGCGTTGTCCTCGCCATCCAGGTCTCCTTCCACGGCGGAGCGGGAGAGGCTCAACTTTCCATCGCCTTCAACAGCTCACCTCGGGTGGCCTCCCTCACGGCCTCGCCCACGCGGCTTCCCGTCGGGCAGACGACCTCTGTCTCCGTCTCCGCCTCCGACCCGGATGGCGACAGCCTTTCCTATTCATGGAGCGCCTCCTGCGCCGGCTCCTGGACCAACGCCTCCTCCCACTCCGCTCGATTCACCCCCTCACTCCTGCCCGCCGGCGCCTGCAACAACTGCCGCCTGACTGTCGCGGTTTCAGACGGACACGGCGGGCTGAACACCGGCACCGTCGCCCTGTGCATCAGCAACACGCCTCCTTCCCACCAGTTCCCTCCCGACATCCTCCGCACCTACCGCTCCTCGGACTCCGCCTCCCCGGGCCAGGTGCTCACCTATGAAGTGGTTGCCAGCGATCCGCAGGGCTCTGCCCTCTCCTTCAACTGGGAGGCCTCGACAGGTGCGCTGGACCCGCCGAGCCACGACGCCTTCCGCAGCCGCGTCACCTGGACCGCCCCTTCCTGTGTCAGCGCCAGCACGCCCCCGTCCATCACCGTCACCGTCATCAACGCCTTCTACCGGACCGCGACCCGGAGCTTCGCGGTGACGGGGCTGCCGGCCTATCCTCCCCCCGTGGGCAGTTGGGCCCGGACGGGCTCCATGGTCCAACCCCGCCGCGCCCACAGGGCGACGGTGCTGCCCGACGGCAAGGTCCTCGTCAGCGGGGGAGTGCTCGAGGAATTCGAGCTGGATGCCTACTCCTACAAGACGGCGGAGGTGTACGACCCGGCCACGGGCACCTGGAGCCTGACCGGTTCCATGGCCGGCGAGCGCGCCTACCACACGACGACGCTGCTGCCCGACGGCAAGGTGCTCGTCGTGGGGGGAACCGGTCTCGACGCGATGGAAGGAACGATCGGCGGGGTCGAGACGGCGGAGGTGTATGACCCGGCCACGGGCGCCTGGACCGCGACTGGCTCCATGGCGGACGAGCGCACCCACCACACGGCGACGCCGCTGCCCGACGGCAAGGTGCTCGTCGTGGGGGGCAGCAACCGCTCGACCACGGAGCTGTATGACCCGGCCACGGGCACTTGGAGCGCTACCGGCTCCATGGCCTCACCTCGCTACGATCACACGGCGACGCTGCTGCCCGACGGCAAGGTCCTCGTCGCCGGGGGATGGAGCGGTACAAGCTTTCTCGCGACAGCGGAGGTGTATGACCCGGCCACGGGCACCTGGAGCGCCACCGGATCCATGGCCTCATCCCGCGAAGGCCACACGGCGACGCCGCTGTCCGACGGCAAGGTGCTCGTCGTGGGGGGCCGCAACCTCCCGACCGCGGAGGTGTATGACCCGGCCACTGGCACCTGGAGCGCCACCGGCTCCATGGCCGAAGCGCACTTCACCCACACGGCGACGCGGCTGCCCGACGGCAAGGTGCTCGTCGTGGGAGGATTTGGCGGCATCGAAGCGTCCCAGGTGACGGCGGAGGTGTACGACCCGGCCACAGGTACCTGGCGCCTCGCCGCCCCCATGCTCATCGCTCGCCAGAACCTCGCGGCGGTGCTGCTGCCCGACGGCAAGCTCCTCATCGCGGGAGGACATATCGTCGATGGCGATATTCAACTCGCGGCGGCGGAGCTGTTCACGCCCTGAAGATCAGGAAGTTCGTTCCATATATTGGCCCCATGGGAGCGGAACGCCGGAGCTGTGCCCGTCGGCGTGTCCCCGCCCAGGAGCCCCCCATGTTCGCCCTCCCGATTCTCGTCCTCCTCGCCACGACGCCCGCCCCGTCCTCCCTCCGGGAGTCCCTCCAGGAGCGCATCTCCCAGGTGAAGGGCGCGTCCGTGGCGGTCGCCTACCAACGCCTCGGGGGTTCCCCGGACGCCCTCTACCTGGAGGCGGATCGCTCCTTCCACGCCGCCAGCACCATGAAGGTGCCAGTGATGCTCGAGGTCTTCCGCCAGGTGGACGCCGGCACCCTGTCCCTGGAGGAGCCCGTGACGCTCACCCGCGAGTTCGCCTCCATCGTGGATGGCTCGCCCTATGTGCTCGACGCGAAGGACGACGAGGACGCCGCCCTCCATGAGCGGCTCGGACAGTCCGTGCCGCTGCGTGAGCTGGTGGAGCGGATGATCACCCGCTCGAGCAACCTGGCCACCAACCTGGTCCTCTCCCGGGTGGACGCCCGGCGCGTGACGAAGACCCTGCGCGCCCTGGGAGCCCGGCGGATGACCGTCCTTCGAGGCGTGGAGGACGGCAAGGCCTATGCCCAGGGCCTGAACAACACCGCGACGGCGCGGGATCTCGCCTCGCTGTTGTCCGCCCTCGAGCGGGGCAGGGCGGCCTCTCCGGCCTCCACCCGCGCCATGCGCTCCATCCTCCTGGCCCAGGAGCTCAACCGGGAGATCCCCGCCGGACTCCCACCGGGCACGCCCGTGGCGCACAAGACCGGGCAGATCTCCGGCATCCTCCACGACGCCGCCATCGTCTACCCCCCGGGCCAGCCCGCCTACGTCCTCGTGGTGCTCACCCGCGGCATCCCCGACGAGGCGGTGGCGCGCTCGCTCATCGTGGAGCTTTCCCGCCAGGTGTACGCGCACGCGACGCGTTGACACCCCTCGCCGGACGCGGCCGCCGAATGGTATGGGCGCGCACGCCCTTCCTTCGGAGGATGATCTCCTTGCGTCCACTGCTGCTTTCCCTCGTCCTGCTCGTCACGGGTTGCGCGACGGCCCCCCGGGCCAAGACCGCCTCGGAGCGCCTCGCGGAACTCAAACGCGAGCGTCAGGGAGCCCTGGCTCCCGCTTCACCGGAGGCGACTGCTTCGGAGGTGCCTCCCGAGCAGCCCGCTCCCCCCACGCCTCCCGAGGCTCCGGCGCCACCCGTCCCCGAGGCACCCCAGCCTCCCGCGCCCCCCGAACATCCACCCATGGAGCCCGCGGCGCCCGCCGCACCGGAGGCCCCCCCGGCACCTACCGCTCCCGTGTCTCCCTCCGCGCCCGTCCAGGGAAACGGTCCGCACAAGGGTGCACTGGGTCTCCATGGCTCCCTGGTCGGCTCGGTGACCGGGACGGGCACGGGTTCCCTCTCGACGGTGGGCGTGCGCTATTTCGTCTCGGACTGGGTGGGGCTCAACCTGGAGGCGGGCTTCTCCATCGGCGCGGCGGAGCAAGCGACGGTGTCCGGTCTGGGATTGGGCGTGGGGGTGAACCTCTATGGCGACAGCCCGGACGCCGCGTTGCGGCCCTACTTCACGACCGGCCTGGGGTTCACCAGTGTGACGGCCGGCAGCACCGGACTCATCAGCGTGGCCGTCTCGGCGGGAGGAGGATTGGAGTACTGGGTCCTCCCCCGGCTCTCGGTGAATGCGAGCCTCCTGCTCAACCTCGCCGCGGTCCCGGAGGCCGACACCTTCGCCCTGGCGACGGTCCGTCCGGGACTCGGCGTGACGCTCTACACCCCCTGACTCAGGGCGTCGCGGCCGATGGAGGCGTCTCCCGTGTCCTGCCTTTTTCACGGTGCGCGAACATGGTCTATCCGCGTGTGATGCCACCTCCGGTCGTCACCGTCCTGCTGCCCGCCCGAAACGCCGAGCGCACCGTGGCCCGCGCGGTGACGAGTCTCCTCGACGGCACGCTGAGGAACATCCAGGTGCTGGCGGTGGACGACGGCTCGACGGACGGGACGCGCGGGGTGCTCGAGGCGCTGGCGGCGCGCGACGCCCGGGTGGAGGTGCTGGACGGGGGAGGGCACGGACTGGTGGCGGCGCTCAATCTCGCGCTCGCGCGGGCGGCCTCGCCCTACGTGGCGCGCATGGACGCGGATGACGAGTCGCTGCCCCGGCGTCTGGAGGCGAGTGTCGCGGCCCTGGATGCGGATCCTCGCCTGGGCGGCGTGGGCACCGGTGTGGAGCTCTTCCGCGAGGATCAGCCGGTGAGTCCCTCGATGAGGGACTACGCGGCGTGGCTCAACGGGCTCACCTCGGCCGAGCGGTTACACCGCGAGCGCTTCGTGGAGAGTCCCATCTGCCATCCCTCGGTGTGCCTGCGGCGGGAGGCGGTGGTGGCCGCGGGAGGGTGGGCGCACGGGGACTTCCCGGAGGACTACGAGCTGTGGCTGAGGCTCATCGATCGGGGCCATGGGATGTACAACCTGCCCGAGGTGCTGTTCCGCTGGAGGGACAGCGCGGAGCGGCTGACGCGCACGGATCCGAGGTACGCGCACAAGCGCTTCATCTGGGTGAAGGCACGCTACCTGGCGCGCAGCCGCGAGGTGGCGGGGCGTCCGCTGACGGTGTGGGGCACGGGTCCGGGAGGGCTCATGCTCACGCGCTTCCTGCTCGCCGAGGGTGCCCGGGTGACGCGCTTCATCGACGTGCACCCGCGCAAGGTGGGCACGCGCATCCACGGGATTCCCGTGGACCGGCCCGAGTCCCTGGGAGCGTCACCGGAGGACACGCACCTCATCGCGGCGGTGGGCGTGCGCGGCATCCGCGATGAGATCCGCGCCACCCTCGGCGCGCTCGGTTGGATCGAGGGCGTGCACTTCACCTGCGCGGCATGAGCGAACACATGAACGGACTGCTGCTGGATGATCGCTGGGCGCCTCTCACGTCGGAGATGGGCTTCCTGGAGACCGGTGCGGAGCACGCCGCGCGCGCCTTCGCGGCGTGGCATACGGGGCTGCTCGCGCCGCGCGGCATCACCGTGGAGGTGCGTGCGGTATCAGGTTCCCTGGAGCAGGCCCTCTCCACGCTGCTACCCATCACCACCCCAGAGGTGCAACGGCAACTCTTCCTGCCGACACGCAGCCCCTGGACGGCGTATCTCGAGAACGGGTGGGGGGGGACCGACGCTTCGAGCGCCATGCGCTACATGGCCCGGACCCTGGGCTGCCGGGGCCTGCGTGTGGTCGCCGTGCCCAACACCATTCGGAAGGACAAGGGCCGTTTTGGTGCCGTGATGCTCACGATGTATGGCCCGCAGAGGAAGGGGCCGGTCCTTCCCACCCACGCGGAGTTCACCCTGGCCCAGGCCCGGGAGGAGTTCTGACGTGTTCGGATGGTAGGCTCGGGCCCAGGCCCGTCCCCATGCTCTTCCAACGCACCATCCTCGATCAGATCCAACGGCTCGGACCCGGAGAAGGATGATCACCGGATCCTCGGCACGCTCGGCTGGATCAAGGGCGTGCACTTCACCTGCGCGGCATGAGCGAACGGGAAGGTCTTCATGCCTCTTGTGAACACTGGTCATTCCAGAATGCGGAGCGCCCATCGGTTGAACGGGCTGGTGCTCCTGCTGTTTCTCACGGGATGTGCCGCGCAACCCTTCATGGGAGGCGCTCCATGGTATGGGCAGAGTGGGGCGAGGGTCGGGCAACACGCTGTCGACGTCGACTTCGAGTTGCCCACGCCCCAACGAGCAGAGGAGTTGCGCCAAAGAGGCGTGCAACTGCCCCGGCTCTCCACGGAAGCAGCCAACCCACGAGCGCATCGAGACTTCGTTGATCTCCGTGTGACGGCCGTGGGCTTTGGTCTCACGGTGGGCGGGTACCTTCTGTACTGCGAGGGGTTGCCGCTGCCCGTGCTGGTTCCGGACTCTCATGTCGATCTGGGACTCACGAGCACGGAGCCGCTGAATCCGTCCATCTATCCGGACCGGGACACGGCCCTGACGGACATGGCGGCCAGTGCCTCCAAGTCTGGGCAAGCGAGGTACGCCTACTACCGTGGAGCGGGAGGGGCGCTCATCGTGCCCACCCTCTTTTCTCCGGCCACGACTCCCCGCATTGCCCGGTTGATGCTCGAGGTTCGTGAGCACCTGGGCGAAACAGTCCAGCGTGAACTCAAGGTGATGTTGCTGACCCTGACGGGGACCAGGGTTCTGCAGGGAGCCTTCTCGCGCGTGGTGCGGATGGCCTCGGGACCCGCCCTCCGTCCGACCGCGCGGAAGGAGGTACTCGAGGGAGAGGCTCCGGCGTCGCGAACACCGGTGACGCGAGCCACCGCACCCGCGACAGACACCGCTTCCGCGTCAGCGGTGCCCGCTCCTACGACGGTGACGGGCGCACCCGCGCCATCTCGGGGATTGGTCCAGGCGCTCGCTGGCAACAACCCGACGCCGCCAATGGCTCCGGGCCCGCGCCTACCACAGGATGTCGCGATCAGCCCGACGGTGCCCAGGTTGCGTAAGCTGAACCGTCCCATCGGCCCCAGCCCGAGCCAGAACGCACAACTCCAGGCGGACATTGAGTACTTGCGAAAGATGGGTGCCACGAATATCCGGGTGAACCAGCAGCAGATTACGGCACGCAATGCCCAGCGCGTTGGAGTCAATCGACCGGACCTTCAGTTCGACTATAACGGCCGCCGCTATCAGGTGGAGTATGACACGCCCATGTCGGCTCGTGGCCCTGGCCACCAGTTGCGCACCGCCTCCAACGATCCCAACGCGGAGATCATCCTCCTCATTGCGCCCTGATGGGCGAGGCTTACCTGATGACCGAGAACATGAAGGGACTGCTGCTGGAGGACCGCTGGGCGCCTCTCACTTCGGAACTGGGTTTTCTGGAGACCGATGCGGAGCACGCCGCGCGCGCCTTCGCGGCGTGGCATGCAAAACTGCAAGCGCCCCGCGGCATTGCCGTGGAGGTGCGTCCGGTATCAGGTTCCCTGGAGCAGGCCCTCTCCGCGCTGCTGCCCATCACCACTCCAGAGGTGCAACGGCAACTCTTCCTGCCGACACGCAGCCCCTGGACGGCGTATCTCGAGAACGGGTGGGGGGGCACCGATGCTTCGAGCGCCATGTCCTATATGGCCCAAACACTGGGCTGCCGGGGCCTGCGTGTGGTCGCCGTGCCCAACACCATTCGGAAGGACAAGGGCCGCTTTGGTGCCGTGATGCTCGAGGTGTACGGCCCGCATCGGACGGAGTGGCTCAACTACGTGCGAGTCGTCAGCGCGTCCAATGACGGGGGCCACTGGGTCTTCGACCAGTCCGGCGAGCCCTTTCCCTTCGAGAAGGTGGAGCAGTACCAGGCTCGCCGGGTGAAGGACCGGTTCACGTTCGACATGCTCAAGGAGTACCTGCGTCACCTGGGGCTGTCGCCCTTCGAGGAGGACTTCTACCTGCCCAATGGAGCCCCCGCCTGGCTGGTGGAGAGGAAGGGGCCGGTCCTTCCCACCCACGCGGAGTTCACCCTGGCCCAGGCCCGGGAGGAGTTCTGACGTGTTCGGATGGTAGGCTCGGGCCCAGGCCCGTCCCCATGCTCCTCCAACGCACCATCCTCGATCAGATCCAACGGCTCGACCCGGAGAAGGATGATCACCGGATCCTCTTCCTGAGCTGGTCCCATGACTTCGTCTGGGACAGCCGCAAGGCGCTGGAGTTCGCCCTGTTCCGCACCTACGCCGTGCCGAGCATCGGCAAGTTGCTCGACTCCACGGGCGAGTTCACCCGCCGCACCCAGAAGCGCTACGACGACACGGATCTGCTCATCGCCGAGTTCCTCGAGTCCGGCTACGACAGCGACCGGGGCCGCCGCGCCATCCGGCGCATGAACCAGCTCCACCACCGCTTCGACATCTCCAACGACGACTACCTCTACGTCCTCTCCACCTTCGTCCTGGAGCCCATCCGGTGGATGGAGCGCTTCGGCTGGCGGCCCTACACGGACCACGAGCGGCTCGCCGGTTTCCACTTCTTCAAGCAGGTGGGGCGGCGGATGAACATCCACGGCATCCCCGCCACCCTCGAGGAGTTCCAGCGCTTCAACCTCCAGTACGAGCGCGAGCACTTCCGCTACACCGAGGAGAGCCGCCGCGTGGGCGAGGCCACCCGCGACCTGTTCCTCGGCTGGTTCCTGCCCAAGCAGTTGCACGGCTACGGCGCTCCCGCGGTGCATGCGCTGATGGATTCCCCGCTCCTGCGGGCCTTCGGTTTCCCCGAACCCCCGTCCTGGTTGCGACAAGTGGTGATGGGGGCCATGAAGACCCGCGCCCGGCTGCTGCGCCTCATGCCCGAGCGCAAGCGGCCCCACCTCACCACCCAGGCCCCCCATCCCACCTATCCCCACGGCTACCAGATCGAGCAGCTCGGGCCCGAGGGGGTTCCACCACCCACGAGCGAGAAGAAGCCATGACGGAGCGCACCACCATCCTGGTGGTCGACGATGATCCGCACCTGCGCGAGGTGGTGGGCTTCGCCCTCACGCAGGCGGGCTTCCACATCGAGCAGGCCCGCGACGGCCGCGAGGGTCTGGAGTTCGTGCGCCGCTCGGTGCCCGCGCTCATCGTCCTGGACATCATGATGCCGGAGATGGACGGCCTGGAGATGTGCCGCGAGGTGCGCCGCGCCCACGACTGCCCCATCGTCTTCCTCTCCTCGCGCGATGACGAGGTGGACCGCATCCTCGGTCTGGAGCTGGGCGGCGACGACTACCTCACCAAGCCCTTCAGCCCCCGGGAGCTGGTGGCGCGGGTGAAGGCCGTGCTGCGGCGCTCCCGCGCCCTCGCGAGCCCGCCGCCCGCGGCCCCCTCGCCGGTGCTGCGGCGCGGCCCCCTGCGCCTGGACGTGGACTTGTGGCGCGCCTGGTGGAACGAGCACGAGGTGGTGCTCACCGTCACCGAGTTCCACCTGCTCGCCGCGCTCCTGCGCGCCCCCGGCAAGGCGTTCACCCGCGACGAGCTGATGACCCGCGTCTACGAGGACGTGGTGGTGAGTGATCGGACCATCGACAGCCACGTGCGGCACATCCGGCGCAAGTTCGCCGACGCCGGGGGCGAGGTCATCCAGACGGTGCACGGCCTTGGCTATCGGCTCGCGATCCCCTGACGGCGGGCGCTCCCGCCCGCGCCTGTGGCTGGTGTTCGCGGCGGTGGGCCTGGGCGCCTTCGTGCTCGCGCTGCTCGGCCTGGTGGTCGTGCGCGTCTACGATGATCAGCTCATCCGCCAGACGGAGTCCGAGCTCATCACCCAGGGCGTCGTCGTCGCGGAGCTGTACCGCTCCCGGCTGCGCGAGCGCGTGGAGCCCGGCTACGGGTTGATGGCCTTGTCGCCCGGTCCGTCCGTGCCCATCGCGGGCTCCTCGCTGCGGCCCATCTTTCCATCCCTCCGGGCCTCGGACGAGGTGCTGCCCCCCGTGGAGGCCCCCCCGCCCCGGTCCATCCTCCCCGCCGAGCCTCGTGCCCGCGAGGCCGCCGAGCCCCTCTCCGCGCTGCTCCAGGAGGTGAACCGCTCCACCCTGGCGGGCATCCGCGTGGTGGACCTCCAGGGGGTGGTCGTCGCCAGCTCTGCCTCGGAGTCGGATCTGGGCGCCACCCTCATCGGCCGGCAGGAGGTTCAGGAGGCCCTGCGGGGGGAGTACCGCGCGGTGCTGCGGATGCGCCTGTCCTTCTCCGGCGACGCGCCCCTGGCCTCCGCGAGCCGGGACAACGTCGTGCGGGTGTTGGTGGTGCTGCCCGTGCGGGAGGGGGAGCGCATCTGGGGCGCGGTGGTGCTCTCGCGCACGCCGATGACGCTCGCCAAGGCCGTCTACGCGGACCGCTGGAACCTCACCGCCATCGGGCTGGTGCTCCTGGGGGTGGTGACGCTCATGTCCCTGGCCGGCGCGGCGCTGGTGGTCCGTCCCGTCCGGGCCCTCGTGCGACAGACGCGCGACATCGCCACCGGCGCTCCCGAGGGCTTCGCGCCCATCTCCCACCCGGTGGT
This sequence comes from Cystobacter fuscus DSM 2262, assembly GCF_000335475.2. Classification (NCBI taxonomy): domain Bacteria; kingdom Pseudomonadati; phylum Myxococcota; class Myxococcia; order Myxococcales; family Archangiaceae; genus Cystobacter; species Cystobacter fuscus. Next base: position 56,631 of record NZ_ANAH02000025.1, read on the forward strand.
GCGCGAGCTCGCCGAGCTGTCCGAGTCCCTCGCGGGCATGGCCACCGCGCTCCGGGATCGCAACCAGTACATCCGCTCCTTCGCGGCCAACGTGTCGCACGAGTTCAAGACGCCGCTGGCCGCCATCCAGGGCGCGGTGGAGCTGTTGCGCGACAGCGCCGAGGGCATGTCCGCCGCCCAGCGCGAGCGCTTCCTCTCCAACATCGACGCCGACGCCCGGCGCCTCACCCGGCTGGTGCAGCGGCTGCTGGAGCTCGCGCGTGCGGACTCCCTCGTGGCCCGGCCCTCGCGCACGCCCGTCGCCCCCGTGCTCGAGGCGCTCGCCGCCCGGGGCCGGGCCGAGGGGCTCACGGTGGAGGTGGGCCCCCTGCCTCCGGGAGTCGTCCTGAACCTGCCCGCCGAGGTGCTGGAGGATCTCCTCTGGCAGCTCATCACCAACGCGGCCCAGCACGGAGGCGAGGGGGTGCGCGTGCGGCTGGAGGCGGAAGGGGGGAGCGAGGGGGGCCGGGTGGTGGTGCGCGACGACGGCCGGGGCATCTCCGAGGCCAACCGGGCCCGCGTCTTCGACGCCTTCTTCACGACGGCCCGGGAGCGGGGGGGCACGGGGCTCGGGCTGACCATCGCCCAGTCCATGTTGCGCGCCTTCGGGGCCCGGCTGGAGCTGCTGCCCGCGGAGGGCAAGGGGGCCGCCTTCGCCGTGGTGGAGGGCACTTCCTGGAATTCCGGAGCAACTTCTGGCGCGCTGATGCGATAAGACAATGCCCTGGGCGGAGGGTTCACGCATGAGCATGCCGGGTATTCCAGTCGAGGTGCAGACGGGCTTTCGTCTCGAGTCCCGTGCCGAGCGGGACATGCTCGCCCAGGCTCCAGCGGAGATGCGTCCGTTCCTGGAGGCCCAGATGAAGATGGCGATGGAAATGGAGATGTGCGAGTTCCTCACCCGCATGTTCAAGAGCGATCACGAGCAGGCGACGACGGTGATGAAGAACATCGGCGGCTGAGGCCGGCTCCCGGCTACGCCCCCGTCGCCTGCCGCCCGGCGTCCGGGGAACCGGAGATCCGCCAGCGCACCCCCACGAGCCCCGCCTCCTTCACGAGCCCCTCCACCAGGGGGCCGTAGTTCTCCTCCACCCATTGACGGAAGTAGGCGTCGGGGGCCGCGAGCACCAGGTGCCCGTCCTCCACGTCCACCGCGCGAGCCTGGGCCAGCCACGAGAGCGCGTAGCGCTTGCCGTTGTCCCGCAGCCACCCGAGGCACTCGTTCCACCGGCGGCCCGCCTCGGTGGACTCGTCCGCGGACGGAGCGGGGGACGGCTCGGAGACCGGCTCCAGGTAGCGCGCCCACACCCGGGGCGAGCAGAACGCCTGGGCCGTGCAGCGCGGCTCGCGCGTGCGGCCCCACTCCGAGTGCAGGTAGCCGCGCCACGCCGCCTGGAGCCGGCGCTCGTCCCCCCCCACCTTGTCCAGGGCGAAGCGGTACCAGGCGCCCCACGTCCGGGGACGCTCCTCGGCGGGGATGCCGGGCAGCGTCTGGCAGCGCTCGCGCTGGCAGGACTCGAAGAAGGCCTCGGCCTGGGCCTCTTCCTCCGCCGGGCAGGGCTCGGCGGAGGCGGACGTGCTCCGGGTCGTCAGGGCGGTGGCGGCCGCCTGGAGCCGCACCTCCGGGGGCGGAGAGGCCGGCACCATGTGCATGCCCGGCAGGCAGCGCTGGATGGGCGTCGTCTCCTCGGGCACGTCCTCCACCGTGGGTGGGGGCACGGGCAGGAGCCTGCTCGCGGACGTCCCCGTTTCCCTGACCTCCGCCGCGGCAGCAGCAGAAGAAGTCTTCTTCTCACTCTCCCTTTCCTTCTTCTTTCTGGGCGAGGACGTCCCGGACGCGTCCGCCGGACGTCCCGCGGACACGCCGGAGCCCTTGGCGGCGCGCTCCTTCCTCTTGCGCTCGGCTTCCTTCTGCCTCTTTTCGAGGACTTGCACGTAGCGATCGCACAGCGTGAGGCGGACCGTGTCCCCCTCCCGGACGAGGATCCGGGCGCGCAGCAACGCGTCCCAGAACGCACCGGGGGTGCCCGTCCACCGGACCGCGCCTTCCAGGGCCTCGCACCACACCGCCTCGTCCGCGGACGCGTCCGGCACCTGTCCGCCGGACTGTCCTCCGGACATGGCGAAGGGCTCGAAGCGCCCGGAGGGCAGCGCCTGCACCGCCCAGATCTGCAGTTCCACGATGGAGCCCAGGAAGGCCCGCCGGTCCATCCCCAGGGTACGTGCCGCACACACCGCCTCGAGGCTCATGGGAAAGCCCACGTCGACCTGTACCCAGTCCAGTCCGGCCATGTCATCGCCTCCCGTGGAACCGCCGCGCGTCCGCCGCTCTGTCTCCGGGAGCACAGAGCTGATCCCCTCGCGAGTGAGGCTCGGGGAGGACGCTGATCGCCGGGTGATCCACGTTCGCGATCTGAGGCGTCCCCGCCCGGTCGTCTACCCCCCGGGGGTTCTGGCCCTCCAGGATCAGCGGATCCGCGTGCTCCAAGTGTCGCCTGGTCTCGTCGGCGGTAGTGGGCGGTAGCGGGCGCAACAGCCCGCTACAGGTTGTCTCCTGTTAGGAAGGGGCCCCATGAGCATTGGAAAGAAGATCGCCCTGGGCTTTGGCCTGTCGCTGCTGGTGCTGCTGCTCGTGGCGCTGGTGGCGTTCCAGGGCGCCCGGCAGCTACAGGAGACCACCGAGGGCCTGGTGGACAGCCGCGATCAGGGCCGCCGCATGTCCATGGTCCTCTCGCTCATCGTGGACGCCGAGACGAGCCAGCGCGGCTTCGTCATCACCGGCGACCCGACCTATCTGGAGCCCTACCATCGGGCCCGTCAGCGGCTGGACGAGGATCTCCTCCTCCTGCGCCGCGATCTGGCCGGCTCTCCCACGCAACTGGAGCGCCTGGAGCGGCTCGAGCCCATCATCCGCGAGCGGCTCGCCACCCTGGATCGCACGCGCCAGTTGCGCGAGCAGTCCGGAAGCATGGATGCCGTGGCGCAGGCCGTCCGCGCGAGCTCGGGCCGGGGCCGGCAGTTGATGGACGAGGTGCGCCGGGGACTCGGTGAGATGTTGAAGTACGAGGATCTGCGCTGGGCGGAGTTCGAGAGCCAGGCGCGGGAGAGCGCCTGGCGCAGCATCTGGGTGCTGGCCTCGGGCACGCTCCTGGGCCTGCTCATCGTGGGCCTGGGCAGTTGGATCATCACCCGGAGCATCACCGGCCCGCTGGACAAGCTGGTGAAGGGCACCGTGCAACTGGGCCGCGGCAACCTCGAGCACCGCATCGAGGTGCACAACCGCGACGAGACCGGGGAGCTGGCGCGCGCCTTCAATGACATGGCCGAGCGCCGCAAGGCCGCCGAGGCCCAGCTCGCCGAGCAGGCCCAGCAGCGCGAGCACACCCTGCGGACGGTGGCCGAGTTCGTCAACCAGCTCGCGGCCACCACGTCGGAGGTGTTGGTGAGCACCACGCAGCAGGTGGCCAGCGCCCAGGAGCAGGGCAGCGCGGTGGCCGAGACGGTGAGTACCGTCGAGGAGATCGCCCAGACGTCCGAGGAGGCGGCGGGACGCGCGCGCACGGTGAGCGAGTCGGCGCGCCACGCCGAGGAGGTGGGCCGCAACGGCCGGCGCACGGTGGATGAAGCGGTGGCGGCCATGTCCACCGTGCGCGAGCAGGTGGAGTCCATCGCCTCGCGCATCCTCGCCCTGGCCGAGCAGGCCCAGGCCATCGGCGACATCATCACCACCGTCAACGACATCTCCGAGCAGACGCACATGCTCGCCCTCAACGCCTCCATCGAGGCCAGCCGCGCGGGTGAGCACGGCCGGGGCTTCGCCGTGGTGGCCGCCGAGGTGAAGGCGCTCGCGGACCAGTCCAAGAAGTCCACCACCCAGGTGCGGCAGATTCTGGGGCAGATCCAGAAGGCCACCCAGGGCGCGGTGATGACCACGGAGGAGGGCACCAAGAGCGTGGGCACGGCCGTGCGCGTGGTGTCGCAAGCGGGCAGCACCATCCAGACGCTGGGAGATCTGCTCGGCCAGGCGTCGCTCACCGGGGCGCAGATCTCCGCTTCCGCCGCCCAGCAGGCCACCGGCATCGGGCAGATCCGCCAGGCCATGCGCGACGTGAGCCAGGCCACCCAGCAGATGCTCTCCAGTACCCGCCAGACCGAGCGCGCCATGCAGGACCTCAACGGCATGGGCCAGAAGCTCAAGAGCCTGCTGGGCGAGTACGGACGCGCCGCGTGAGCGCGCTCACAGCACTGCGCAGTCCTTCCAGGTGAGGCCCGTGTCCCGGGCGAAGTCCAGCAGCCGGGGCACCGCCTCGTGCACCTTGTCGTGCACGTCGTGGAAGAGGACGATGCCGCGCCGCCACAGCAGCATCAGGGTGACGACCCGGTCCGTGGTGGGCCCGGGCGCGACGGTGGCGTTCCAGTCCTGGGAGTCGATGTTCCAGAGCATCACCTCGCCGCCCTGGCCCGACAACCACCGGGTCAACTCCGGCGAGCGCTGTCCATAGGGGGGCCGGAAGAGGACCTTCCGGGTGCCCGCCAGGCCCAGGGTGGAGAGCCGCTCGCGCGAGCCCTCCACCGACTCCTTCCACGTGGCCAGCTTCTGGTGCGACACGTGCCGCTGTCCGTGGGAGCCGACGCACTGGCCCTGGTACAGCGCCTGGAGTGACGCCGCGCTCGTCCTTCCCAGGCGCGTCTCGAGCGCGTCGCCGAGCACGAAGAAGACGCCCTTGGCCTCCCGCGCGTTGAGCAGCGCCACCAGGCGGTCCGTGCCCTTGCCCGCGGGCGTGGGGCCATCGTCGAAGGTGAGCAGGAACTGCCGGTCCGGCCAGTCCGAGCCGGTGACTTCTCCGGGCCCGAGTGGGAGGATCTCACTGGTCGGGGAGGGGAACAGGGCCGCCAGCCGCAACTGCTCCTTCACGTAGAGCGTATAGAAGCGCGAGTCCATCGCCAGCCAGGCCTGGTACTCGGGGCCGAGGCCCGCCACGAACGCGCCGCCCAGCCGCACGACGTTCGCCGCGGTGGGCTCCTCCGCGCCGCAGCCCGGCTCGGAGGGAGCGCCACAGGCCGCCCGGGCCGCGCGCAGGTTGCGCGCCACGGTGTCCTTCACGCCCTCGAGCCAGCGGCGCACCGACTCGTCATGCACCTGCTTGACGCCGAGCAGGGCCGGAAACCCCTCCGCGCGGGCCTCCAGCTCTCCGAGCACGTGGGCGAACACGAGGTTCTCCGCGCGCGAGGCGAGATCGAAGTCCTGCGACGAGCGCAGCGGCCGGGGCCAGAGGGAGCGATCCGCGACCGCGACCTCCTTGGGACCCGCGGCCCGGGAGGAGGCACCGGACAGCAGCGCGAGGAGGGGGAGGGTGAGGGACAGGGAGCGGAGGTTCATGGGGTGGGGGAGTCCAAGGTCAGTTCTGGCCGAGCTTCTGCTTCATCTTCTCGATGCCACCGCGGTAGGCGGGATGATCCTTGTGCCCGAGCGCGGACTGATAGCTGTCGAGCGCCTCGGCCCACAGGCCATCGTTCTCGTAGACGCGGGCGATGTTGAAATAGGAGCTGGCCTTCACCGTGTCGGCCTGGGGCCCGGAGGCCAGGGCAACGGCCTTGCGGTTGGCCCACAGCGCCTCGGCGCTGCGGTTGAGCTTCTGGTACGCGAGACCGAGGTTGCTGTACGCCTGCCCGTGCTCGGGGTTGTTGGCGATGGCCTCGAGATAGAGCGACACCGCCTCGTCGAGCTTCTTGGCGTGGTAGGCGGCCTCGCCCTTCTTGTTGAGCGTGTCGGCGAGAGAGAGCTGCGCGCTCGTCACGGCCGGCGCGGACTTGAGCTCCTCTCCGCGCAGGCGCTTGAGCAAGCCGCCCACCTGCTCGCCGGTCTTCACGTCGGCGAACGTGTTGAGATCGTAGAACTCCCCATTCTCCCCGATGCCGAACACCACCCAGGTGTTGCCCTCCACGCCCGAGGGGGGCGTGAACGTGCGCACCAGGGACGAGCCCACGTAGACGAACACCTTGGCCTGGGCCCGGGTGGACAGCGTCGTGGAGCCCAGGGCGTCCGCCTCGGAGTAGTTGTGCACGGCGTAGAGGTACTTCACCCCGGGCTTCTTCTTCTCCAGGGTGATGGTCTCCGGACCGAAGCCCGATCGGTCATCCACGTCGAGGTTGGCCAGGTCTCCCTTCTGCCGGGAGAAGTAGACGTGGGAGGAGGCGTGGACGAGGTGCGAGTCGAGGTCCGCGGGGCGCTCGCCCCAGTTGAGCACGATGCGCAGCCCGTCCAGGTTGCGGGTCATCACCGGGCTCAACGCATACGTCAATCCCTTGCAGGGGCAGCGGGCCACGAGGTTGGAATACCCCTCCTTCTTGATGATGAGATTGACCGAGCCGTCATCCAGGCCGCCCGGCGGCGTGTCGAATTGGAAGGAACCATCCGCCGCCGTGGTGCCCTGCGCCGAGGCCTCTCCGTTCTTCTGCAGGATGACCTGGGCGCCGGAGATGGCCTGATCCTTCACCGTGGCGCTGAGGACCTGGACCCGGACGGGCTCGGCGCCGAGCGCGCTCAGAGGCAGGCCGAGGGTGAGTGCCAGCGCGAGAAACCGCTTCATGTCGTGTGCTCCCTTGGGGGGTGGATGACACGACGGGGTTAGCAAGGGGCACGCCACCCCCTCGCTCCCTCGGAAGGCCTGGGGAGGAGGCCGAGAGGCGTGGTCCCCGGTCCGCATCCGCGTGTCCGGGGAGCCTCATGGGGCCACGGCTTCAGCGGAAGTAGCTCTGGGAGATGTCCACCGAGTAGCCCAGTTCCAGCGTGGGCGCGGAGGCCGCCACGAGGTACTGGCGGAAGTCGAGCACCTTGCCGGGCAGGGACGTCGAGGCGTCCGGGGCCTCCTCGGTCCTCGCTTCGTCCGGCTCCATGCTGCCGCCCTCGCGCCGATAGTTGAAGACGGCGGGGAAGTGCGCCCGCGCTCGAATCGACGCCACCGGCCAGGACACCCGGGGCAGCGCCAGCTTCAACCGGCCGGACAGGTGGAAGACACCCAGATCCCGCGTCAGCACCACCTCCAGCGTGGCCTCCGTCTCGCCCACCCGCGTCGGCGCCACCTTCACGAGCAACCGGCCCTCCTTCTCCTCGGGCACGAGCGGCGCGGAGTCGAGCAGCACCCGCTCGAGGTGGTGGCCCTCGGGCAACGTCAGCTCCAGGGGCTGCTCACGATCCAGACGCAGCGCGTAGCGCACCCGCAGGCTGGCCTTGCCCTCGAGCGTGGACACCCAGGTGGCGTGGGCCTCGGGGATGCTCGGCTCCAGCGGAGGACGAATCACCTGGCGCGCCACCTTCGGCGCGACGGTGGTGCGCCAGCCCACCCGCAGCACGCCCTGCCGGGGATACACGTCCACCTCCTCGCCCGAGGCGAGCGCCGGCTCCGTCAGGGTGAAGGCCGTGGCATCCGCCTCCAACCGCAGCGGCACCGGCGTGACGTGGGGGCCGAAGCGCAGTTGCGCCTGACGCTCGGGGCCCACCGCCGTGGGCCGCAGGATGAAGCTCACGTCGAAGACATGGCGGCCGGGCCGCCGCGTCACCAACGTCAGGTGCTCGTCCAGGGCCGCCACCGTGGCGCCCCCCAGCGTGGGCAACGCGGTCAGGTATGTGTCCGCGTCGAGCCGCAAGAGCTTCACCTGCGTCCAGCTTCCATCGGCGAGCACCTCCACCTCGAAGTGCGCCTCCACCAGCAGAGCCTCCGCGGTGAGACGTCCCTTGAGCTGGCTCTGCACCACCAGGGCGCGCGCGGGGGGCTCGGGGGGCGCGGCTTCGTGCTCCTTCCGTTCGTAGAGCTCGAGCAGTTCCGGGAGGGGCACCGTCGCCGAGCCCGAGGCCAGGACATCCGTGGTGGTCAACAACAACCCGAGTACGAGAGAGGGCATCCTCATGGGTCACATCGCTTCCTGGGGAGAGGAGGGGGCGCGCGGCGGCTCGCCGCCTGGGGGGAGATCCGACAGCAGGGCGCGCACTTCGGCGCGGGTGGACAGGGCCATGAGCCCGAGCAGCGCCGCGAGGATCTCCAGGGTGTAGATGAGGCCGGTGTAGCCCTGGAGGATGACGGCGGTGGTGGGCACCACGAGGGTGGCGGCCCAGACGGCGGCCAGCCGGGAGGTGCGCTCGTGGGGGTAGAGGCGCCGGGCGTAGAGCACCACGGCGGCGCCCATTCCCGCGGTGGCCAGCACGTAGGCCACGTAGAAGTTCATGAAGGCGGCGAGGTAGGCGAGCAGCACGAAGTAGAAGCCATACGCGGCGGCGAGCAGGTAGGTCTCGTAGATGGCGAGGGGCCGCCGGTGGTGGAGGCTGAAGGCGGCCAGCAGCGCCATCAGGCCGAGGAAGGGCACCCAGGCGCGGCGGGCCATGGTGGAGATGAGCTCGTCATAGGCCTCCACCGAGGGGAGGATGACGCCCAGGCTCACCCCGGACTCGAGCGACTGGAAGGCCCAGTCGAGCACCACCGTGCCGTTGCCGGTCTCCACCTTGCTGGCGGCGAGGACCTGGGGCGGATAGTCGTAGTTCTCGCCTCCCGTCACGTTCAGTTGCAGACGCACGTCGTGGGCGGGCAGGGAGGGGTCCAGCTTGTACAGGAAGGAGTCGAGGCCCCGGGCGCGGTAGCGGATGGAGAAGCGGCGCGTGGCGCCCTGGGGGATGCGGCCCGTCCAGACGAGCCGGTTGCCGGACTCGCCCATGTCCAGGTCCGCCTCGGCCCCATCCACGAGGAAGCTCAAGTCGGACAGGAGCACCTGGGACTTGTCCATCTCGATGGGGAAGATGAAGGCCACGTCGATGTCATGGCCCTCGCGGTTGACGGCGGCGTAGTCGGCCGAGAGGGTGAAGTCGAAGCCGGAGAAGTAGCGCAGGCCGCGCTTGCGGTAGTTCATCCCCGCCTGCACCTGCACGTGCTGTTGAGCGAAGGGCAGGGGCTTGAGCTCGGTGAAGAGGGTGCCGCTCTGCACGTAGCGCAACGAGGGCGCGGGCTGCACGACGGGGGCACCCCAGCGCTCCATGACGCCGCGCTCCAGCTCCGAGCTGGCGAAGTCCGTCCGGTCCACCATCTGGCCGGAGATGACGGCGGTGGCGAAGAGGACGATGGCGAGGCTGCCGAGGACGTGGTGACGGATGAGCCACGCGCCGGCGCGCCGGGCGAGGCTCGGGGCCGGTCGCGGAGGAGGAGGAGGCGTGTCGAGGATCATGGAGCCGGAGAGTGGATCTCCGGCGTGCAACCCGGATGGGGGAGCGGTGCACCCGCCGAGGAATGTTCGTGCAGAATTCGTGGCGACGCGGCCGGAGGCGGACACGGAATCCGTCGCCAGCCCGCTGTCAGGAGCCGCCGATCGCTGGTGGCTCCTGGCGAGGCGCGGAGCGGCTTGGGCTCAACCCCCGACGGGGCAGAACTCGACGTTGACGTCCGTGTAGTAGAGCGACGTCCCACCATGCTGGAAGGCGGTGTTGGAGTCGCAATTGCACTCCCAACGGCCGACCTCGGTGAGCTTCGCCGGCTCCGCGTAGAAGATCCGCTCGAACTGCTTGTGGTTGCACGCCGGGAGCATGTCCTCCCGCGTGGCGAGGTCCGTCTGCTCGTCCATGGGCGCCTCGACACCGCCACAGCCCACGAGCCAGCCGGCACCCAACAGCGCGACGATCCTTGTCATCTTCATGTATGGCTTCCTTGTTGGATTCCCGAATTGTTTGTACGCATGGGAACTCCACCGGGGAGGGTAATACACTTTTGGCGCGCGCCTGCTCGAGGAATCTTCGTGCGGGATTCGTGGCGGCCCCGGGTAGGCTTGCCGACCATGCGCATCGCCTTCATCAGCCGGAGTTCCGGCTACCGTCCGCTCGCCGAGCGCCTCGCCGCGAAGCTGCCGGCCCACGAGGTGGTCGTCCGGGGGACGAGCCGGCCGCTGGTCTTGGAGGGGGTCGAGCGGGCTTTGAAGACCGAGGCGATGGAGGTGGCGCTGCGCTCGGAACGGCTCGGGGGGGCGGGGCTGGACGTCTTCTGGCAGGAGCCGGTGGATCCCCGGCATCCGATCCTTCTGCTCCGCGTGGGTTCATGATGCGGCCCGCGGTAGCCCTGCTGCTGCTCCTGTTCCTCGTAGGTTGCGGTAGTGCAACGCGAGGCTTCCGCCCCACGACCAGTCAGCACACGTTTCATTACTCTGGGATGTATGGGACTGCTCCTGCCCAGGGCGCTTCCAACGGGGGCAAGACGAATCGGGGCCGCATCTATGCGACCTACACGAAGTTCAATCCCCAGACCAGACGCTATTACTCAGGGCGCACCAGCATGGTGGTCGACTTGAACAAGCCCCTTCGCCCACAGGCAATTGATCGATTCCCTTGGGGGCGCCCAATCCGACACTCATCAACCATATCGAACTGAGAACGTCCAGCGCGGCGTGGCGAAAGACAATCCGCTGGGCAGGCTGTTCCACGACGCCGCGACGAAGCAATGGGGCCAACTCCATCCCTACACTGGAGCTTGAGAAATGCGCAAACATAAGCACACGACAGGAGCATTTGTCAGAATTGCCCTCGCCGATGGGTCTTTTGCCTATGCGAGGTTGCTCGAGTCGCCGTATGCAGCCTTCTACAACTACAGAACCACGAGCCCGGACTCTGATCTGGACAGGATTGCGTCAAGCCCCATCCTCTTTAAAATTGCTATCCGCCATCTGGCCCTGAAGGAGTGGGAGGTCATTGGGCAGAGGAAACTGGAGGATCAACTGACCCAGCCTGTTGTTCAATTCATGCAGGACCTGGGAGACTTCCGGCGTTGTACCATCTTCGACACCGCTGGCCATGAGAGAGCTGCTGAGCCCCAGGAATGCGTGGGGGTTGAGCGGGCGGCGGTCTGGGAACGGGAATCAGTTGAGGGACGCCTGCTGGATACCTTCCTGGGAAGGCCCAATGCCGATGAGGAGCACCTGAAGGTACGTCTGCTCTGACCCGGGCCGCCCACTGGCGGAGTACTCAGTACCCGGCACAGTCCCGCCCCGCTGTCAATGCAGTGAAACGCTCATATCTCGCCGCGAAGGCCATGCTGTAGATGAATGACTTCACTCGAATTGAAGGGGAGCATTCATGACGAGCAACAGCACACCCGTCATCAGCACACAGGAGGGTCTCGTCCAGGGCAAGGTCGAGAACGATGTCTTCGTGTTCAAGGGCATCCCCTACGCGAAGCCGCCCGTGGACAACCTGCGTTGGCGCCCGCCCGAGCCCGTCATCCCCTGGAAGCATGTGCGTCAGGCGATGGACCGCGTCCCCTCGTCCTTCCAGAACGCGGAGGAGTGCAGGAGGAGCGGCGGCGGCGATCCCGAGCCGCTCAGCGAGGACTGTCTCTATCTCAACGTCTGGATGCCCCCGTTCGAGGAGGGCTCCAAGCCGTCCGGTCTTCCCGTCATGGTGTGGATCCACGGCGGGGCCTACATCATCGGCGCGGGAGATCTGCCCATCTACAACGGCTCGCCCCTGGTGAAGAAGGGCGCGATCGTGGTCACGTTCAACTACCGGCTCGGGCAGCTGGGCTTCTTCTCCCACCCGGCGCTGGACGCGGAGAATCCCCAGAAGCCCATCAACAACTTCGGCCTGCTCGATCAGATCGCCGCGCTCCAGTGGGTGCAGCGCAACATCGCCCAGTTCGGTGGTGATCCCAACAACGTGACCATCTTCGGCCAGTCCGCGGGTGGCAAGAGCGTGCTGGCGCTGTTCTGCACGCCGCTCGCCAAGGGGCTCTTCCACAAGGGCATCGCCCAGAGCGTGTACGGACTGCCCGAGGCCACACAGGAGAAGGCGCGCGAGCGCGGCATCAACTTCGCCACGCTCGCGGGCCTGCCGGGCAAGGACGCCACGGCCGAGCAGCTGCGCAAGCTGGACGCGAGCACGCTCTGGTCCCTCGTCCCGGAGAAACCCAAGGAGACACCTGTCTCCAACGCGCCCGTCGCCATCGTGGGAGACATCGTGCTCTCCGAGCCCATCGCCGATACCTTCAAGGCGGGCACCGAGGCGAAGTTGCCCCTCATCCTCGGCAACACCAGCGACGACTCGAGCATCGTGAGTGACTTCGGCGTCGATCCGGTCGACGTGATCAAGAAGCTGCGGGAGAAGAACATCTACGTGGGGCCGCTCTACCCCGACATCAAGAACGACGACGCGGAGCTGGGTCGACAGGTGTGCCGGGACCTGCTCTTCACCGTGGTGCCCCGCCTGCTCGCGCAGCAGCACGGCAAGCGCGAGCGGACCTGGCGGTACTACTTCGAGTACACCGCCAGACTGCTGCGTCCGCGCAACCGTCTCGGCGTCCGCCATGGCGACGAGGTCCCCTACGTCTTCGGCACGGCCGAGATGTGCCCGCCCAATGAGGGCTTCTTCGACGACGACGACAGGACCTTCCAGGAGCGCGTCAATCAGTACTGGTTCGAGTTCGCCCGCACCGGCAATCCCACCAAGGAAGGGGACCCCGACTTCTGGCCCAATCACGTGGGCGACTCGGATTACACCCAGATCCTCGGTGAGACGATCTCGGCGAAGAAGAACTTCATGAAGGCTCGCCTGGATGCCTTCATCCTGGCCATCGGTTTGGGCAATCTCTTCGAGTAATGTCCCCTGGAGCGGAGGGACGCGTGTCCCTCCGTGCTGGCCTGTGTTGAGACTTTCACGTTAATCTTGATTTGATGGGGTGGAGAGGTGTATCAAGCGGGGGGCCTCCGCCGCTACTCCTCGCCGACCGTCATCGCGTGGCCCGCCTGCATGGGTGTGCGTCAACGATGTCGGAATCGGGAGAGATCGACTCATGAAGATTCATCGGTGGGCCCGGTGGGCGCCCGTCTTCGCCTTGACCCTGACGGCCCCCGCGGTGGCCCTGGCGGCTGGACTCACCTGGCCCGCGAATCAGGTGCTCCCGTCCTTCAGCGCGCCCGCGGCGACGCTGGACGTGATGGACCTGACCGCTGCCCGGGAGGACGAGGCGGCGCTCTTCACGACCCTCAAGGGGCTCGTCAACAGGACCCAGCCCCGCATCTTCACGTATGACACCGCCGTACGCGGCCAGGATGGCCGGTATGGCTGGCTCAATTCGCTGGGGCTTGGCTACACGGATGTGGCCGACAACTGGAGCCTCCTGAGCAAGTACAGGAGCGAGGTCGCGGGCATCGTCATCTACGACACCGCGGTGCCCGACACGCTGAACCTGGCCACCACCCTCGCGGGTCTGCGCGATGGCGTCGTCGCCTCCCCGGAGCTGGCCTCCCGGCTGACGTCCGCTCCCTACAACCTGCCCATCCTCATGGACCTGCGCGGCAGGTTCACGACGAAACTCCAGGTCTACCAGTACCTGTACGACAACCACTGGTCCCAGGTGACGCACCGGGTGCTCATCGGACTCGCGCCGGGCATCAAGGGCTTCCTGCGGGACTACGCCACGGCCACGAAGATGGCCGTCGTGTGGCTGGATCCCCGGGTCGCCGCGGAGGACTCGCTGCTCAGGAAGTTCCTGGTGGCCATGCCCTACGGCAGCGGGGGCATCTACATGGGCTGGTGGCCGGAAGAGGCCTCGGGCGTCCAGCGCGTCTCCGAGTACGGCATCTCCACGGTGGCCAGTGACTTCGCCTCGAACCTGACGGTGTTCGGAGGGACGTCCCGGGCGGTGAACGTCAAACCCGTGCCCAACAAGCCCCCGCTGGGCAACAAGATCTACATCACGCTCATCCTGAGCGATGGGGACAACCTCCAGTACGTGGAGCACCTCTTCAAGAAGCTCTGGGACAGCCCCGCCCGGGGACAGGTTCCCATCGGGTGGACCATCTCACCCGCCATGCTGGATGCCATGCCCGGCGTGCTGAACTACCTGCACGCCACCGCCACGCCCAATGACAACCTCATCTCGGGCCCGACCGGGCTGGGCTACACCTATCCCAACTACTGGGGGAACGCGTCCCATCTGGACAACTACGTGGCGCTGACCGGCGACTACATGAACCGCGCGGGACTGAAGGTCCTCACCGTGTGGAACAAGATCGACGGGGCCACGAACACGAACGTGGGCAACTCCTTCGCGTACAACGCGCCGTCCCTCCTGGGGTTGACCGCGCAGAACGCGGGTGGCGGCATCACGGTGTACAACAACCTCCTGCCGAGCCAGGGCCTCAATGCCACGTACTGCCCCACGGAGAGCTCGATGATCTCGGAGATCAACAAAGCCATCTCCGGCTGGAACGGCACGTCTCCCCGGTTCGTCAGCATCCAGGCCAATCCGTGGGAGGGCAACAGCATCCAGAGCTTCGTCAACGTGGTGAACGCCTTCAAGGGCAACGGCAACATCGTCTTCGTGAGGCCGGACACCTACTTCCAGCTCATGCGCGAGTCCTACCTCCTGCCCACGGATCCCTCCACGGTGGTGAAGACGTACGAGGCGGAGACGACGAGCTATGCCGCCTCGCCCTTCTCGCACACGGTCGGCCGCTCGAGCGACAATGGCTGGACGGCGAACGTCTCCCAGGACAACGCGGGCATGATGCTCTACGGCCCCTATGTCTCGACCTTCCCGGCCGGGCCACTCTCCACCACGTTCAAGATGAAGATCGACGCCAACACCGGCACCAACGATCACGTCGTGACGCTCGATGTCCGGGATGCCACCACGGGGCTCGTGTTGACGTCGTTCGATGTCTACCGCCACCAGTTCAAGGCCGCGGGCGTCTATCAGGACTTCAGCCTGACCTATGAGAACGTCGCCGGCCATCAGCTCGAGTTCCGGGCCGACTACAAGGACCGGGCCGCCCTCAACATCGACAAGGTCACGACGACGACCCGCCTCGGCCAGTACGAGGCGGAAGGGGCCGTGGTGGCGCATCACGCCGGACGCTCGAGCGGCGATGGTTGGCAGGCCTCGCCCTCCCTCGACGCGGCCGGGCACATGGTCTACGGCCCCTATGACGCCCAGGTGCCGGTTGGAAACCGGAAGGTGACGTTCCGGGTGAAGACGGACAACAACTCGCTCGGCGCCCAGGTGGTCGCGACCGTGGACGTGAGGGACAACACCACGGGAGCCGTCCTCGCGAGCATGGACCTGACGTCTCAACAGTTCGCCGCCGCCCACCAGTACCAGGACTTCCGCCTGGGCTTCCCGCAGACGGCGCTCAACCGCGTGCTCGAATACCGGGTCCACTTCCCCAGGACCGCGACGATCACCGTGGACCGGATCACCCTGCACTGAGCGGACACCCCCAGGGGGGCTCGCGGAGTGGCTCCTGGTGTATACGAGGGGGGTGCCAGACGAACCGACGATGGAGCCATCTTCCCCGAGCGCCGAAGAGGGCCGGAACCGGCGCCTCCGACCCCTCTTCATGGCGTTCGGTTTCGTGTGTGTCGGCCTGGGGATGCTCGGCGCGTTCCTGCCGCTGCTGCCCGCGATGCCCTTCCTGCTCCTGGCGTTGTGGGCGTTCTCGCGCAGCTCGCCCCGCTTCCATCACTGGCTGTACACGCACCCGCACTTCGGGCCTCGGCTCCAGGAATGGAAACAGTACGGCACCGTGCCGGTGAAGGTGAAGGCGAGCGCGATCTCCGCCATGGGGGTGAGCTTCGCGCTCATGACCTTCGTGCTGCGTGTGCCGTGGCCCGTGCTGGCCGTCTCCGGGTCGCTGATGCTCGTCGGGGCGGCGTACATTCTCAGCCGCCCCAGCCGTCCACCCGGCTGAGCGCTCGGCTCCATCCCGTGGGCTCCCTGGCTGGGACGCCGCGCTTCAGTGCTTGCCTGGCTTGCGCGCGGCCGCCCCCGACTTGCCTCCCTTGGCGCCACAGGGGCCCTGGGTCTCCAGGCGTGCGAGCCACTCCATCACCTCGAGCCGGCGGGCGGAGTCGGAGTTGACCCGCTGGTGCTCCTCGAGCACGCGGTGGGCCTCGCACGGTTGGCGCGACTGCTCGTAGGCGGTGGCCAGGTGGTTGGCCACCTGGAACTGCTCCGGCTGGAGGCGGAAGGCCTCCTGGAAGTCACCCAGTGCCAGCTCGGACGCGCCACGGGACTGATGGGCCAGGGCCCGCCAGACCCGGTAGCTCGCGTTGCCCGGAGCACTCTCGATGAGTTCCGTGGCGTCCCGGATGGCCAGATCGAACTCACTCAGGCGGATGTGCGCCGAGTAGCTGATGGAGCGCAGCTGGGGGAACTTGCCGCACCGGGTGACGAAGTCGTCGGAGAACCGGATGCTTTCCCGCCAGTCGTCGGTGGAGAAGAGCGCCTGGGCGTACTGCACCGCCCGGGTCCGATCACAGGGCTCCTTCTCGAGCTGGCCCCGCAGCACCTCGACGGCCGGGTTCTTGGGCCCGTGGGACGTCCTCGCCGGCGCGGGAGCGGATGAAAGCCACGCCAGCAGCCCTCCGCCGAGCACGAGCGCGGCGGTGCCCAGGGTGAGGGATACCGCCACCCGCCGCGTCCGTCCCCGCCGGTGGAGGGCGGCGCACTCGGGACAGCGGCACCGTTCTCCCTCGATGACCGAGCACCCGGCGCAGATGGGCTGGAAGCACTCCCCACAGCTACGGGTCGCGGATACTCCTGGATGGCGGTGACAGGGCGTCGCGGGCATGGGGCGGGCCTTCTATCCCGCCCGGTTCCGCGGGAGCAAATCCACCCCGGTCACGGCTTCTGGCCCGGCGCGCGGTGCGAGAGGGCTCGCTCCATCCGGAAGTTGCGCAGCACCTCCCCGGCGACGGGCACCTCCTGGGCCGCGAGGACCGTGAAGCCGCGGCGCTCGAAGAACGGCCGGGCGGTGAGGCTGGCCTCGGTGTAGAGGCGCCCGAGGCCCTCCGCCTTCGCGCGGACCAGGATGTGATCGAACAGGGCCGAGGCGACCCCTCGTCCCTGATGGTCCGCGTGGACGAACAGCATGTCGATGTGGCCATCGGGTTCCAGGTCGCTGAAGCCGGCGATCTGGCCACCCACCTCGGCGACGAAGGTCGGCCTGGCCGCCAGGCGCTCGAGCCAACGCTCCCGGTCCATCCGCCCCGCCCAGGCCCGCACCTGGGCCTCGGTGTAGTCGCGCCGTGCCACCTGGAGCACCGCGGTGCGGAACAGGGCCATCAGGGCGTCCACGTCCGTGGGGCGGTAGTCACGCACGACGATGGCGGTGGAGGTCCGGTCCATGGGTCAGCGGCAGTTCGGGAAGTAGTCGGCATGCACCGCGGCCGCTCGCGTCCAGGAGTCGGCCCCCTTGCGAATGGACTCGGTCTTCACCGCTTTCAACAGGGCCGACAGGTACGCCATCTTGAAGCAACCTGCCTTCGCCTTGTCATCACCCGTGCGCGAGTCCTTGCACCATTTCTTGCCGATCCCTTCCAGGTGCGCCCGGCTCAGCTCCTTCCCCGGCTGGAACAGCGCATCCAGCTCCTTGCCAATGATATACACCGGGCGGTGTTTTCCTTCCGGGAGCAGCTTGGAAGTCTTGCGCGCGAGCTGCGAGGATTCCAGCCGCTGCCCGATGGCGGCCATGCAGCGGGTGAAGCTCTCCTCTTCCTTCAGGCAGTTCGCCTTGTCCTTGCCCATCTCCTCGGAGAGGACGTTGATGCCCACCGCATCATCACTGACGCTTTGAATGTCGCCGCTCGTCTCGCCGGTGGCGAACTGCACCGAAACGCCTCCGATCTCCAAGGTCGAGAAGGGAGTCTTCTCCGTCGTGGGCTGGGTGGCCAACCAGGCCAGCTCGCCCTCCGTCTTCCCCGAGATGATCTCCACCTGTTGGACGTGTCTGGAGAGGCGCCCACGCAGCTCCCGCATCTTGCGCTCCCCCTGCATTCCCTTCTGGCGGAAGCCCCCCGTGCCCAGCAGCACCACGCGGGTCGGAGCCAGGGCCGTGATCCGTTCACCCAGCTCCTTCTCCGCCATCCTCGAGTCCATGTCCGCCAGGGCGCCGAGCGTGGAATCCTTCTTCTGTTCCTGGGCCTTGGGTGGAGTGAGCTGACAGCCCTGGGGACCCCGCGCCACCTCGTAGCGCAGGAGCCGGGTGCCTGAAGAGCCCGCGTCGATGACGAGGTGCTCGAAGGGGGGCAGGGCACAGTGGCAGCTGGACGCCTTCTCGGGGAGCGCCGTCCGCCACTGTCCCGTCCAGTACTCATTCTGGGTGGAGCAGGTCGAGGGGCACTTGTCCTGGGCGTCGGAGTCGTCGCGAAGCAGTCCCGTCTCCACGTCGTGCGAGCTGGCCTCGGCCTGTTGTCCGAGGAAGAGCGTCGCCGCCACCGCGAGTGACAGCGCGCCGAACCGCCTCTTCATGGTCTCTCCTGGCATGAGCGCGTAGGATTATCGCGTCAGGGGCCGGTGGATCCACGGTCCTGACGTGAATCAGCCCACGACCGCGGTGGCTTCGATCTCGACGAGGACGCCCGGCTCGAAGAGCACGGAGACCCCGATCAGCGATGCCGGCGCCGGCGCGATCTTCAACTCCTCGGCGACCTGCTCGATGCCGGCGAGGAAGTCGGAGATCATCTCGCGCTTCCAGTCGACCACATAGACCGTCAGCCGGACGACGTCGCTGAACGTCGCCCCGGCGGCCGCGAGGGCGATGGCGACGTTGCGGTAGGCCTGCGCCACCTGTCCAGCCAGGTCACCCCGAGCGACGAGTTGGCCGTTCGCGTCATACGCGACCTGCCCCGCGACGTGCACCTGCCGGGTGCCGGTGGCAATCGCCACCTGTCGGTATCGGAGCGCGTCGGTATTCAGGAGTCCGGCGGGGTTGAGCAGGGTCACGGGCATGGGAGTTCTCCGAGTTGAAGGGGTGATGGCCGAGTCGTATACCGAGCCCATTGACGAATGGACGTCCCCACTCCGGCGACCTGGGCTCCACAAAGGACAGCCATCAATGAAACGCGCCAACCTGGATGAAATCTTCGCCTTCATGTCCGTCGTGGACGCGGGCAGCTTCGTGGGCGGCGGCCGGGCCATCGGACTGACGCGCTCGGCGGCTGGAAAGGCATTGGCCCGGCTGGAATCCCGCCTCGGGGTGCGCCTGCTCAATCGCACGACGCGCCACCTGAGCCTCACCGACGATGGCCGTGTCTTCCATGAGCATTGCATGAAAGTCCTGGCGGCCCTGGATGAAGCGGAGGCCAGCGTCGGGCAGCGCACGGGCACCCCCCGGGGAGTCCTGCGGCTCACCGTGCCCGGCGCCTTCGGCAGACTGCATGTCCTTCCCTTGCTGCGGGACTATCTGCGGACCTGGCCCGAGGTGCAGGCGGAGGTGAGCTTCACCGATCGCGTCGCGGACATCATCGAGGAGGGTTACGACCTGGCCGTGCGCATCGATGCCTCCAGCACCGATACCCGCCTGATTTCCCGGCTCGTGGCGCAACACCGGGCGATCATCTGTGCCGCGCCCTCCTACATCGAGGCGCGCGGTGAACCCGAATCGCTGGAGGAGCTCGCGACACATGATTGTCTGATATTCAGCAGCCGGACGCGACGACAGAGTTGGCGTCTGCGCCAGAAGGGTGGCCCCTGGGTGAAGGTGGAGGGGCGCAGCCGCCTTCGTCTCGACAGTGGCGAGGCGATCCGGGACGCGGCCGTCGCGGGACTGGGCATCGCCTATCTTCCCGGCTTCCTGGTCGACGAAGATCTGGCGAGTGGGCGGCTCGAGGCGCTGCTGCCGTCTTGCGAGCCGGTGGACGTGCCGATCATGGCGATCTACCCGAGCAAACGTCACCTGCCCGCGAAGGTGCGACGCTTCATCGACCTGATGGTCGAGCGATGGAGCGCGAAGTCGCGCTAATCCAATCGTTCAGCGCGCCAGGAGAAACCAGGAATTCTTCTTACGAATACGGCTTTTCTGGGGTATCTAGCTTTCGCTTGCCTGCCATGGCAGGTTTTCTTGCCCCCCGAGAAAACAAGAAAGACATCCCATGAAACATTTCAAGCACGGGTTCCTGGTGCGTCCCTTCGTGGGCGCGGTGATGTGTACGCTCACGCTCGCGGCGGGCTGCGGCCCGGCGGCGGAGCAGGGCGCGCAGCAGGGTGCGCTCGGAGAGAAGAAGAGCACGGTTGTTTATGGCACGGACGACCGGCTGGACGTCTACGCCCACCCGGACGCCACGCTGCGCGCGCGGGCGCAGCAGTCCACCGTGGCGCTGATGCATCCCCCGCTCATCGACGCGACGGATCCCAACCACGTCGTCTTCACCGGCCAGACGCTGGGCGAAGGCCGCAACCTCTGCACCACCGAGCGCTTCCGGGATGACCCGCGGGCGGCCTTCTGCTCCGGCACGCTCATCGACGATGACCTGGTGCTCACCGCGGCCCACTGTGTCCCGACTCCCGAGGAGTGCGCCAACACCCGCTTCGTCTTCAACTTCTACCGGACCGCGGCGGGCCAGCTGCAGCAGGTCACCACGCAGGACATCTTCCGCTGCACCGCCATCGTGGCGCATGAGCTGAGCTGGTACATGGACTACTCCATCCTGCGCCTGGACCGGCCGGCCACGCCGCGCTTCACCCCGGCCCCGGTCCGCAAGGGCAACACCCCGCTGGCCGTCGGGCAGAAGCTGGCCGTCATCGGCAGCAGCAGCGCCATCCCCTTCAAGATCGCCTCCGGTGGCACGGTGCGCGACGCGAACGAGCACTCGCTGGACTACCTGGTGTCCACCACGGACACCTTCGCGGGCAACTCGGGCTCGGCCGTGTACGAGCTGGACAACTACACGGTGGCGAGCATCGCCGTGCGCGGTGACGCGGACTATGTCGCCAACGGGACCTGCAACGTGGTGAACACGTGCCCCGAGACGGGCTGCACCGGCGAGCATAGCACCTACGTCTACAACGCCATCCGCACCTTGTGCGCCGCGACCAACAACGCCAGCCCTCGGCTGTGCGCCGACATGCCGCCCCAGAACCGCCCGGCCACCTCGTTCACCTACTTCACGGGCGAGACCAACAGTGCCACGCAGAACACGACGGACAAGGTGCTCAGTCTCTCCGCGGGTGATGTGGTGGAAGTGGGCACCTGCACCCTGCCGGGCGCCTTCGCCGCCGGTGACACCTCGCTGCGCCTCTCCGACGCACAGGGCACCGAGATCGCCGCCAGCTCGTGTTACTTCAAGCACAGGGTGGGGGCCTCGGGCGACTACACCATTCGCGCCGGCTGCACCAACAGCGATCTCTGCGGTGGCGTCGTGGTGTGGAAGGTGACCCCGAACGCCAACCTCGTCCGGGGCACGTTCTCCTTCAACCTCACCAACACCAGCAGCGGCTCGCGCAACACCGCCAACCACAACGTGACGCTGTCGTATGGCCAGACCCTCGATGTGGGCACCTGCGGCGTGGAGGGCGCCTCTGGCGTCGGTGACACCATCCTGCGGGTGCACGAGTCGTCGGGCTCGGTGGCGGCCGAGAACGACGACACCTTCGGCACCTGCGGGAGCCTCTCGCACGTCGTCTACCGCGTGAACGTCCTGGGCGAGAACATGCCGCACCAAATCCGTGTCGGCTGCTTCCGCGACACGAGCTGCAGCGGTACGGCCTCCTACGTTATCTACTGATGACGTGAGGACGCGGTGCTCGCCCCCGATGAGGACGTCGGGGGCGAGCCACCCCGGTGAACGGGCTCCCCGTGTGGCGAGTGCGGCGAGGGCAGGGGAGGGGCTCGTCGAGCGCATCGGCGTACGCGTCGGGCGGGATGTCGCCGACCATCCGGAGCTGCGGGACGTACCCAGACACAGGAGCAATCCCATGCAATCCCCCCCCACCATCCCCCTGCTCAACCGGGACGTACTGGCCGATCCCTATCCCTTCTACGCACAGCTCCGGGAGTCCGCCCCGGTCCATTACATCGAGCCCTTGCTGGGTTCGTATGTCATCTGCCGCCACGAGGACATCGGCCCCACCCTGAAGAGCACGGCGATGTTCTCGTCGAAGGGGATGGAGCTCAGCAGGAGGACCACGGACAAGCTCAGCCCGGAGCTGCTCGGGATGCTGATGACCGAGAACTCACTCATCGCCTCGGATCCGCCCATTCACACGCGCCTGCGCAACATGGTGGGCCGTGCCTTCACCCCGAAGCGGGTGGCGGAGCTGGAGCCGCGCATCCGGGAGCTCACCGTCGAGCTGATCGACGACATGCTGCGCGAGGACAAGCTGGATTTGATGGAGGACCTGGCGGCCCCGCTCCCCATCACCGTCATCGCCGAGATGCTCGGTGTGGAGCCCGAGCGCCGCCGCGACTTCAAGCGCTGGTCGGATGACGCCATCAGCTCGTCCAACCTGTCGCTCGCCGACACGGATCCCGCCCGTCTGGAGGCCAGCATCCGCGCGCTCCAGGAGTACATGCGGCAGGCCATCGAGGAGCGCCGCCGCTCGCCGCGCAACGACCTCATCAGCGCCCTCATCGAGGCGGGAGGCAAGGAGGACTTCGTCACCTCCAACGACCTCATCGCCTTCTGCCGACTGCTGCTCATCGCCGGCAACGAGACCACCACCAACCTCATCGGCAACGGGATGGTCGCCCTGCTCCGCCACCCGGCCGAGTGGGAGAAGCTCGTGGCCGACCCCTCGCTCGTCCCCAACGCGGTGGAGGAGATCCTGCGCTACGACTCCCCCGTCCAGGGCGTCTTCCGGGAGACCACGCAGGAGCTCCAGGTGCGCGGACAGACGCTCCCGGCGGGCTCGCGGGTGATGGCACTGTTCGGCTCGGCCAACCGGGACCCCCGGAAGTTCCAGGATCCGGACCGTTTCGACGTCACGCGCGAGGTGCAGGGGCACTACTCCTTTGGCTACGGCATCCACTTCTGCCTGGGCGCGCCGCTCGCGCGGCTCGAGGCGAAGGTGGCCTTCGAGGAGTTGCTACGCCGCGTGCGCCGCTTCGAGTTCGCCTCCAGCCCGGCCGAGTCGCTCGACTGGAACTACAACCTCTTCCTGCGGGGCCCGAAGTCCCTGCGGCTCAAGGCGCAGCGACGGTAGCCAACCTCCACTCGCCCGGGAGGCGCGGCTCTGGGGCAGACTCGGAGAATGCGCTCATTCTCTTCTCCCCAGGTCCGACCCCTCCGTCTCCTCGCGGGCACCGTGCTGGCCCTGCTCGCGGCGTGCGCGGTACAGCCCCGGTCCCTCCCGCCCTCGAGCGAGCCCCGCGTCCTGCGCGTGGGAACGAGCAGCGACTACCCGCCCTTCAGCACCCTGCGCGAGGGGCAGGCGTCCGGCTTCGACGCCGAGCTCATGCAGGCCTATGCGTCCGACCGCGGCTACCGCCTCGAATGGGTGCGCTTCCGCTGGCCGGAGCTGGTGGCGGACCTCGGCGCCCACCGCTTCGACGTGGCGACCAGTGGCATCACCGTCCGGCCCGATCGCTCGCTGACCGGGCGCTACACCGTTCCGGTGGCTCGCAACGGGGCCCTGCTGCTCCTGCGCCGCCCGGCCTGGGCACCTGCTGCCGCGAGTCCCCCCGAGGAGCCACTCGCGCTCCTGCGCGCGCTCGATCGGCCCGAGTTCCGCCTGGCGGTGAACCGGGGCGGACACCTGGAGCGCGTGGCGCGCGCCCACTTCCACCACGCGAGCATCCGCGCCATCCCCGACAACGCGGCGGTGCGCGAGGCGCTGGCCAACGGGGAGGCGGACGCGGCGCTCACCAACACCTTCGAGGGGCCCCGCTGGGCCGAGGGCCTCTCCGGCATCGAGCGGGTGGGCCCGTTCACCCGGGACGTGGTGGCGCTCTACGTGGAGCCGTCGCGGGCCGATCTGGCCGCGGAGCTCGACACGTGGCTCCTGCAACAGGAGGCCAGCGGCGCGCTCGAGCGGATCCGCGCGCGTCACCTGGGCCCCGGTGCCACCGGGCCCACCGCGACGCCGGTGGACGCGCTGCTCGCCGCGACGGCCGAGCGGCTGGCGTTGATGTCCCGCGTGGCCACGGCCAAGCGCCGCGCGGGCCTCCCCATCGAGGTGCCCGCGCAGGAGGCCCGGGTGCTGGAGACCGCCCGGAAGGAAGTCCACGAGGCTGCGGCGGCCCTGGGTCTCGCGGCGCCCAGGGACGAGGCCATCATCACGTTCTTCCAGGCGCAGATGGACGCGGCCAAGCAGATCCAGCTCCGCGCTCCCGACACCGCGGAGGCCCCGGTGCACTCCCTGGATGGCGAGCTGCGGCCGGCGCTCGCGCGGATCAGCGCGCGCATCAGCACCCTCGTGCCGCGCGTTCCCGGCGGGCTGGAGCGAGAGGCCACGCGGCGCAAGGCCCGCGAGGAGCTCGCGTCCACCGGGCTCGAGGGCGCGGAGATGGACCGCCTCGCCGATGCGCTGGTAGAGCTCGGCACGGCCCGTTGAGCCCCGGAGGGGGAGGAACGGGGGCGCGCGGACCTAAGCCAACCCAAGTAAGTTCTGTCAGGGCAACAACCGCCGAGGCTGAGAAATCGAGCTTCGGCGCTGCTTCGTCTGAACGGATTTAGTTGGATGGCTTAGTAGATAAGGATGGGCCCGAACACGTCGGCGGATTACGGCACCGAGACCGTCCCGCCCTGTTCTGTTCCCACTTCGGCCAGTCAGCGCTGGCGAGCGTGCCAGACAAGGTGGACTCCGTGGCCCAGTTTCGGAACGCGCTCCCGCTCACCTAATCCCTCAATGGTGAGGAAACCCTCCTTCTTCCAGTCTTCGAGCCATCCCTTCACGTCTTGCTCCCACGTGAGCGGCGCAGCGAGTGCGAACGCCCATGCGTCGTCGTACAGAACGCGCCCATTTTTCTCGAGCATCCTGCGAACTCTATCGCGAGCCTTCGTGACGTAGCGGTCACGGAGTTGCTCGTAGTGGTCCGACTTTGGGTCCTCGCGCTGTCCGAAAAGGACCAACTCACCCTGGCCGGACCGCTCCATGCGGTCGCGCCGCTGAGCCTCAGCACGGCGCGCCTCCATCTCATTCATCGCGCTCCGCTCGGCGTTCTTGAAGACCTCGACTCCTTTGAGACCGCGGGTTGCGTAGATGAGATGGAAGTGCGTGGTGGCTCTCAGCGGATTCAGCACCACCGCCGTGCAAACGTGCTTGAACCGACCCGTACGCTTGACGTTCTGGACGTAGGCGCCCACAAGCCGATCCTCACGGTCCTGCTTGGTCAGCCCGATGATCTCCTCTTGAATCTCGCCTCTTCCGAAGAGGCGCTCGAAGGACTCGCGATGCACCTCCTGCGGGGAGTTGATGAACCGTCGGATGTGCTGGGTCATGAAGTTGATCAGCACCTCTCCGGGCTCAAGCTCAAGAAGCTGGCGGATCTTATCCATCGCGAAGCCGGACCATCCCTTGGGGTCGATGAAGATAAAGGGGAAGCCCTTCTTGCCTCCAGCCTCGATGAAGCGGCGAATCTCCGGGATGGCCTCCTCAAAGTCGCAGTTCTGCGTGCGGACCTCGGCGTCTGTGGTGGCCTTCGCGAAACTATCGAGGTGCTGGTACGCGGCCCGATTCTTCTCGATGAAGAAGCAGCGGATACCCAGCTCGATGTCACGAGCCCGAAGCGTGTTGCGCGCCTTCCGCAACTCCTCAAGGGCAATGGCGAAGGAGCTGTCTTCGAACGCCGACGACTGCGTGTTCCACGGGCCCGAAAAGCCGTCCACATACGTGATGGGATTCCACTTCGAGCCAACAATGTGCGCAAATCGCTCGAGGTACTTCCTCAGGATGAAGTGCTTGACCCACGTCTGATCACGGCCATCGTAGAGCGCTTGAGCATTAGCTCCCCCCTTCTCGGCATCGCTCATCCCTCACACCACCGTCCCCTCGTATTCAACATTTGCGATTGCCTCCAATCGTCGCTGGCGACTCATCACCGAGGCAACCGTGGGTACATCAGGAAGTGCATCGTATGTCTGGCCATCCAGCTCACGGCCAGTTCGGCTCTTTTGGACGCCCCCCCACTGCTTGAAGAAGAACGGAACCTGCGCGCAGCGGCACTGGTCCCTCACGGAGGTGACCCACGCCCTCTGCAGGGGTCGGGCGCCAGCCCCACTTTCACCCCCGACAATCACCCAGTGGATTCCGCTCAATTCGAATTGGCCAAGGTCTTCGAGCAGAGGTTCAACAGAGAGGAAGCGGACACGTGCTGGGGCGGAGCGCAAATGCTCGACTCGCGGTAGGCCATAGCGCCGATCCTCCACGCTGACTCCCCACCAGATGTGCGAGTGGTCCGCTGCAAAGCGCAGTTTGGTCCTCAGCAAGTCACGCATCCGCTCCGAGCGCTTGGTGAGCACCTGGTAGGTGTGCCAGTTCGCCACCGTCATGACCCGGACCACGGATACGATGTAGTTGTCGGGAACGTCCTTGTGAAACAGGTCGCTCATCGAGTTGACGAAGACCTTCCTTGGCGTCGCCCAGCGCAAGGGCTCAGCGAGCTTCTCAGGCACGAGGCGTAGGTCGAAGCCCTGCCCGTAGGGGTGGTCGGGCACACCTCGGAACCGTTCGGCGAAGGTCTCGGCGTAGCAGTGCTTGCAGCCCGGGGAGATTTTGGAGCAGCCGCGAACAGGGTTCCACGTTGCGTCCGTCCACTCGATCTTCGAGGTCGCTGCCATGTGTCCCGTCCGTGAGGTCTGAACCGGTGTTCAGACTATCATTCCCGCTCAGGGGTGTGATCCCCGGATTTGGCTTGGGAGGCTCTACCCCCGAGGCAATGTAGCGGCGGCCTCATTGGGACTCCTCATCCTCAGCCTCCTTGAGGAGCGTGGCGACTCGCACGGGTCCACGGCTTCGGACGCCTCCTCCGTCTCAGTAGCCTGCTGCGGGACTACTTCGGGCCGGAGTCCGCGGTGCCACCGGAGAGGGTGGCCCCCAGTTTCCGCTTGAGCGCCTCCCAGCCCCTGCCACCCGCCTCGCGGGCCGCGCCGAGCGCATCCCCCGCGCCGCTCGCCACCTGCTCCGGTGAGACCTCGCCCATGCCCTGGCGCACCCGGTCCATCCAGGCCAGGGGCGCGTAGACTTCCTTCGCGCGCTCGGGGCCGAGCAGGGTGACGAGGATCTTCTCCGGCCCGCCCGCGCGGGCGATGAGCGCCTGCCCCAGGATGATGGCGGCACGGGCCTGGAGGAAGATGGGCAGCCGGTCGCCGTGTCCGCGCAGCTCCTGCGCGCAGGCATGAATCTCCTGGCGCTCCTTCTCACCGACGTACGGGCTGGCGGCCAGCTTGTCGAGGGATGCCGCGGACTCCTCGTAGCGCTCGCGCCGGAAGTGGATGAAGGCCCAGCCCCACCACGTCAGCTCGTTCTCCACGCCCAGCTTCTCCAGGGAGTGCAGCCCACGCTCGATGTCGTCCTCCGCGGCGCGCTCTCGCTCGAGCGCCATGCGGTTCCACGCGCGCAGGAAGTAGCCGGTGGCCAGCAGCATCTCACGCGTCTGCTCGGGCCCCGCGTCGCGAATGGAGGGGAAGTCCGCCGGGGGCAGGGCCTCCGCCTCGGACAAAAAGGCGTTCAGCTCCTCCTCGGCCGCGTAGTGGTACTTCGCCTCGCAGAACGCGAGCCCGCGGTTGGCGCGCACGGCGACGCGGAGCACGGGATCCCACGCTGGCTGGGGCGTGGCGCGTGACAGCTCGTAGAACACCAGATCCGTGGCCGGGACCCGATTGCCCCGGTCCGCGCTGTCGAGCAGGAGCCAGGCAGTGGCCAGGAAGGCGTGCTCCTGCCCGACGTCGTACGCCGGGACGGGAGGAGGCTCGTTCGGGCTCCAGCGGGTCCACAGCAGGGGGAACTCGTCCTCGTCCCGCTTCTCGAGCGTCTTCTTGGCCTTGTAGAAGGCGACGCCCAGGTCCAGGTACTCCCCGGCGATCTGGCGGGCCTCCTCCTGCGTGACGGCCTTGTCGGGCAGCGCCCGCGTCGCCTCGAGGGCCTTCCAGAGCGCGGCGATCTCCTCGGGCGCGTGGGGTTGCCCCTCGGCGCGGATGGTCAGCTTGAGGGCCCGGTAGGGCACCAGCGTGTAGGAGTCGCGAATCTTCTCTTCAATCTTCGCGCGCTCCTCGGCGGCCCGTTCGGCGTCCGACTTGCGGCAGCCCCCCAGGACGGTCAGGAGCACGAGGGACAGCGCGGCGGTGTGGGCACGCCTCCGGACATTCCGGAACGAAGGCACTTCGGCGGAGGCGGACGCGAGCGGGGCAACCATCAGGCAGGGACGGTATCACGAGGTCCCTGTCCGCTCTCCGCGAGGTGCCCGTGCATCAGAAGCCGCTGAGCACCACCTTGCCCAGGGCGCGGCCGCTCTCGATGAGTTCGTGGGCCTTCTTGAGGTTCGCCGCGTTGATGGTGCCCAGGTTCGTCTTGAGCGTGGTGCGCACGCTGCCCGCGTCCACGAGCCGGGCCACCTCGTTCAGCAGGTGGTGCTGGGCGATCATGTCCGGCGTCTGGAAGCGCGCGCGGGTGAACATCAACTCCCAGTGCAGCGAGAGGCTCTTGGACTTCAGCTTGTTGATGGGCAGGGGCTCGGCCGGATCGTCGATCAGCGAGAGCGCCCCCTGGGGCTTGAGCACCTCGACGATCTCATCGAAGTGCTGCTCGGTGTGGGTGAGCGCGAGCACGTAATCCACTCCTTCCGGGACGATCTGCTTCACCTTCGCGGCCCAGGGCTCGCGGTGATCCACCACGTGATGCGCCCCCAGCTCGCGCACCCAGGCCTGGGTCTCCGGACGGGACGCCGTGGCGATGACGGTCAGCCCCGTGAGCCGCCGCGCCAGCTGGATGGCGATGGATCCCACGCCGCCCGCGCCGCCGAGCACCAGCACCGATTGCCCGTTCGAGCCCTCTCCACGCGGCACCCGCAGGCGATCGAACAGCATCTCCCAGGCGGTGATGGACGTGAGGGGCAGGGCGGCCGCCTCGGCGAAGTTCAGTGAGCGGGGCTTGTGGCCCACGATCCGCTCGTCCACCAGGTGCTGCTCCGCGTTGGCGCCCG
Organism: Cystobacter fuscus DSM 2262; assembly: GCF_000335475.2. NCBI lineage: Bacteria > Pseudomonadati > Myxococcota > Myxococcia > Myxococcales > Archangiaceae > Cystobacter > Cystobacter fuscus. The sequence goes on from NZ_ANAH02000025.1 coordinate 85,551, forward strand.
GGCGATCCACCGAGCCGGCGTAGTACACGGCGTCGCCCACCTTGAACAACGACACCTCGGGGCCCACGGCCACCACCGTGCCCGCCACATCCCAGCCGAGCTGCTTGTTCTCGCCCTTCGGGTCCGCCCGCATGCGCACCTTCACGTCCACGGGGTTCACCGAAATGGCCTCCACCCGCACCAGCAGATCCCTCCCGGTGGGGGCCGCCGGGGCGGGGACGTTCACGTCGATCAGGCTCTCGGCGTGGGTGATGGGCAGCGACTGACGGTAGGCGACGGCTTTCATGGGCTTCTCCTCGGCGGCACTCGGTGCGCCGCGTTCACGAGTCGCTAGATAACCCCCTCGAAGAATATGCGTGATTGATAGTTGATATGCGCCCCATAAACGCTGAATATGGAGCACATGGGGTACACGGACCTGGACATGGATCTGCTCCGCTCCTTCGTGACGGTGGTGGACGCGGGGGGGTTCACGGCGGCGGGGGCGAAGCTCGGACGGACCCAGGCGGCGATGAGCATCCGCATCAAGCGGCTCGAGGAACTGCTGGAGCGGCGGGTGTTCGACCGCAGCAGCCGCCTGCCTTCGCTGACGGCCGACGGCGAGCTGCTCTTGAGCTACGCGCGGCAGATCCTGAAGCTCAATGACGAGACGGTGCAGCGCTTCGCCGAGCCGGACAGCGCGGGGGAGCTGCGCCTGGGCGTGGCGGAGTACTTCGTGCCGCAGCACCTGCCCGGCATCCTGTCGCGCTTCTCCCAGAGCCATCCCCGCGTGCACATCCAGGTGAAGGTGGGCCTCAACGACAGCCTGTTCGAGGCGCAGCAGCGCGGGGAGCTCGACGTGGTGATCGCCCTGTGCGCCAACCCGGGGCAGGGCGGCGGCCGGCTGTTGCGCCGGGAGCGGTTGCTCTGGGTGTGCGCGCGCGAGTTCCGGGTCGACGCGGCGGCGCCCGTGCCCATCTGTACGCTGCCGCCGCCGTGCATCTTCCGCGCGCGGGGCTTCGAGGCGCTGGAGGCGCTCGGGCGGGCCTGGCGGGTGCTCTACACGAGCGAGAGCATCATGGGCGTCACCGCGGCGGTGCGCGCGGGCCTGGGCGTCGCCGCGCTCCCGGAGTGCTGCATGACCGAGAGCATGCGGACCCTGTCCGTCGACGAGGGCTTTCCGGAGCTCGAGGGCATCGAGCTCAAACTCCACGGCGAGAACCCGGAGCGCGGCCACCTGATGACGCCCCTGTTGCGCTTCATCGACGAGAGCCTGCGTCCGGGAGTCCGCCCGTCAATGGACCACTGAAATGGACCACTGAACTGGACCCCTGACGCCCGATGAACGAGTAGACGTCCATCAGGTCGCGGGGAGGAGCGGTCTGCGCTCCTTGAGGCTGAACCGATCGTCCCGGGCCAGCACATGCACGCGCGCATCGTGGACGGTGAGGATGCCCTGGGTGTGCATGTCCGAGAGGCTGGTGTAGCGGATGCCCAGGCCGTCGATCACATAGACGCCGCCCGAGCCGAGCACGGTGAACTCCTCGTCGTTGTTCCTCACGAGCACGGCGGTGTCCTCGTCCAGGCCGATGCCCAGGTTGTGGGGATTCTGCGCGACGGCCCCCATCAGGCGCGCGAAGCGGCCCCGCTCGGAGAAGTGCGAGTCCACGATGACGCCCTCGAGCAGCCCGAGCCCTGGGGCCATGGCCAGTGAGGACAGACAGGGTGGGGGGCCGCCATTGATGGCACTGCCGGGGCCGCCGATGAGCATCGTCTCGGACATGGCCGCCGCGCCCGCCGACGTGCCGACGATGGGCACTCCCTCCTCGTGCAGCGCGAAGATGCGCTCGAGCAGTGGCGAGCCGCCCATCTGGCTGGTGATGCGCAGCTGATCCCCTCCGGAGAAGAACAGCACCGCGGCCCCCGAGAGCTTCTCCACGTTGGCCGGGTCATACGCCTGGTCGCGGTTGCGGATGTCGAGCACCTCCAGGCGGTGCACCCCCAGCCGGCTGAAGGCCTTGCGGTACGTCTCCGCCGTCTGCTGGGGCTCCATGGTGGCCACGGTGAGCAGGACGAGGTGGCCCCCTTCCTTCGCCAGCGCTCGCCTCGCGGCCTGCCGCAGGATGGCCTGCTCCTCGTCGGACTCCTTGTCCTCGCTACCGCCGATGATCAACAGGTCGCCCCGTTGCTTCGCCATGTGACGCGCCTCCTTACTCCCCCGCGATCAACCTACCGTCCCGCACCCGCTGCCGTCCCCGCGCGAAGACGTGAACGACCTCGAGTGAACGCACGTCCAACACCATCACATCCCCGTCCGCGCCCGGCTCGAGCCGCCCCTTGCCGCGCAGCTTCAGCGCCGCCGCGGAGCACCGAGTGGGCTGTCGTCGGGGCGGGCGTGTGGAGGACTCCGTTGCGGAGGAGGGTGAACATGGGCGTGGGTTACTCCAGACCTCGCGACACCGGGTCCTCGCACGTCTCTTCCTCGCCCACCTTCACGTCGGCGAGCGCCTCGAGCACCGCCAGGGCCTCGTTCACGATGTCCGCGATGACGACCAGCCGATCCCCGGGCTGGGTGCGCTGGAAGCCGCGCAGGATGCCCTCGCGCTGATCCATGGCGAAGGTGTAGGGCGTGTCGTCGGTCAGACAACCGCTCATCAACCGCGGCACCTCCATCACCGCGCGATCACTCCGGTCCTTCAAGTCATGCAGCACGTACTCGTCCACGAAGGGCAGCGAGGCCTTGAAGGTGGCCACCAGATCCTCGTCCCGGCGGTCTCCCGGCAGCCCAATCACCATGACGGTGCGGCGCGAGCCATCCTGGGTGAGCGTCTCGGCGATGGCGCGCATGGCCCCGACGTTGTGCCCGTAGTCCAGGATGACCTGCCGCCCCGCGAGGCCCAGCACGTTGAAGCGCCCCGGGGCCATGCGGTGATCCGAGCGGAAGGTGCTCAGCGCCCGCACGATGAGGGCGGGGTTGAGCCCCTGGGCCCAGGCCGCGGCGGTGGCCGCCAGCGCGTTCTCCAACTGGAAGCGCAGGGCACCCCCGGCGGTGAAGGTGACGCGCTCGAGCTTCACCAGCCGGTGACGGCGGCTTCCCTCGGCGGTGGAGATGGCCCCGTCCTCGACGAACACGGCCCGGCCGCCCTGGGCCAGGTGCGACTGGAGGATGCCGTTGTCCGGGCCGCGCGCGAAGTAGACGACCTGGCCCCGGCACGCGGCCGCCATCTCCGCCACCAGCGGATCGTCCGCGTTGAGCACCGCCGCGCCGTCCTTCGCCACCGACTCGATGACGACCTGCTTCACCCGCGCCAGTTGCTCCAGCGTGTTGACGCCACCCATGCCCAGGTGGTCCGGGCTGATGTTGGTGACGATGCCCACGCTGCACCAGTCGAAGCCGAGCCCCTCACGCAGGATGCCGCCGCGCGCCACCTCCAGCACCGCCACCTCCACGCGCGGGTGCAGCAGCACCGCCTGGGCGCTCTTCGGCCCCGCGCAGTCGCCCTCGAGGATGCGCTCGCCGCGGATGTACGTGCCGTCGGTGTTCGTCATGCCCACGCACTGGCGCGCCGTCTCGAACATGTGCGCCACCAGGCGCGTGACGGTCGTCTTCCCGTTGGTGCCGGTGACGGCGATGATGGGAATGCGCGAGGGCGCCCCGGGCGGGTAGAGCGACTCCACGATGGGCACGCCCACGTCGCGCGGCAGGCCGCTCGTCGGCTGCAGGTGCATGCGCAGGCCGGGGGCCGCGTTCACCTCCACGATGGCGCCGCCCTGCTCCATGACCGGACGCCGGATGTCCTTGCACAGCAGATCGATTCCGGCCACGTCCAGGTTGAGCACCTGCGCGGCGAGCTCCGCCATGCGCGCGTTGCTCGGGTGCACCTCGTCCGTCACGTCCGTGGCGGTGCCTCCGGTGGACAGGTTGCAGTTCTGCCGCAGCTTGACCGTCTGCCCGGCCTCCGGGATGGACTCCACGGTGAGGCCCTGCTGGGCGAGCACCACCCGGGCCGCCTCATCCAACTTGATGCGCGTCAGCGAGCTGCAGTGGCCCGTACGCCGGCGCGGATCCCGGTTGGCCGCCTCGACCAGCGCCGCCACCGTGCGCCGCCCGTCCCCGATGACCTGGGCGGGATCCCGGCGCGCCGCGGCCACCATGCGACCGTTGACGACCAGCAGGCGGTAGTCGTCTCCCTCGATGTGCCGCTCGACGAGCACGTCGCCGCGGTACTGGCGGGCGACCTCGTAGGCCGCGCGTACCTCGGCCTCGGAGCGCAGGTTGACCATCACCCCATTGCCCTGGTTGCCCGCCTCGGGCTTGAGGATGACGGGCAGCCCCAGCTCCCGGGCCACCTCCCACGCCTCGTCCGCCGAGCGCACGGTGCGCCCCTCGGGCACGCAGATGCCCACGTTGCGCAGCACCCGGTTGGTCAGCGGCTTCTCCTGGCAGATCTCCACCGCCAGCGCGGACGTGTCGGACGTCTGCGAGGCGAGGATGCGCTTCTGGTGGATGCCGTAGCCGAGCTGCACCAGGCTGCCGGTGGGCGTCAGCCTGCGCACGGGAATATTCCGGCGACGCGCGGCATCGACGATGGCGCGGGTGCTCGGGCCGAGCCGGTACTCGTCGGCGAGGTCTCGCAGGCGCTCGATGGCCGCGGCCGCGTCGTAGGGCTCGTCGAACATGGCGGCGAGCGTCAGCTCCAACGCCGTCTTGAACGCCTCGCGCGCGGGCTCCTCCTCTTCGTAGGCGACGATGACGTTGTACACGCCCGTCTCGCCCGTGCCCCGCGCCCGGCCATAGCCCACGTTGAAGCCCATCTCGTTCTGCAGCGCGAGGGTGACGTGCTCGGCGATGTGCGCCAGGTACGTGCCGCGCCTCAGCCGCTCCACGAAGCCGCCGGGCTTGCCGACGCTGCACTCATGCGTGTGCAACCCTGGCACCCAACTCGTCAGCCGTTCGACGAAACCTGGAAAGGAATTGCTCGGCCGCGTCTCGAGAGGACCGATGTCCAATTCAATCCGCAGCACGGTCTTGTATGCGTGGAGATTGGGACCCCGCAGGGCCTGCACCCTGCGAACCGTCACACCATGGGAACTCATGAGGGATATTCCCGACCTTCCGGACTGGCATCTGTCCTGGAGTTCAATGTGGCCCGTTGACACACACGGTCAACAACCTGGGGTGGTGCGGGTCATGCGGGTGGTGCCAGAGGGAGGCGTCAGTGCGTGGCCTCGGCGCCGGAGGAATGCTCGGAGCGGTCGAGCGCTCGGCGAAGTGCTGGTCGATGATGGTGTCCCGGAGGAAGCCGAGCCCCGGGGCCATCTGCAACGTCTCGCCAATCTTGTGCGTCTCCCCGCTCACGCCGGACACGAGCATCGTCTCGGCCATGACGGAGGCCCCGGCGGACGTACCCACCACCGTGCCACCCCGGCGGTAGAACTCCTCGAGCGCGGCGCACAGCCGGGTGCCCGCCAGGCGCGTGGTGATCTTCAGTTGCGCGCCGCCGGTGAAGAAGAAGACGTCGGCTCCCTCGAAGAGTTCCAGCGAGGGGTTGAGCAGCAGGTCCGCGCGCCGCTCGATGTCGAGGTGGACGACGTCCTTGCACCCCAGCTCGTGGAAGGTGCGCTGGTATTGCGCCCAGAGCTCCCCGGGCACATCACTCGCCACCGTGCAGACGATGACCCGGCCGCCCTTCGTGCAGCCGGTCACCTCCCGCAGGATGAGGCGCTCGCTGTCCTTCTCCCTGTCCTCGTGTCCTCCGATGATGAGGAGGCGTCCGGCGACCGGCCTCCGGGACTCGGAAGGGCTCGCGGTGCGAGCGGGCGGGGGCAGGCGGGCAGGGGACCTACTCGATGGTGAAGTGCACGGGGATGGTGAAGGGGGCGTAGTTGCGGCCGGTCAGCGTCACCTCGGCGTCGTAGGTGCCCGGGGGCAGCTTGTCGCCCTGGACGATGACGTGGAAGCGCGACACGGTGCCCGCCTTCATCCAGAGCGGATAGGCCACGGGGCAGGTGGAGAACAGGCAGGAGATCCACTCGCCAATGGCGATGAAGGGCGTGGTGATGGCGATGGGGATGGCGAGGACGGGGCCAGCGATCCCCGCATCACCCACCGCATCCCAGAGCTCTCCCACCAGCGTCTCCGGCTCGTCGATCGCGACGCGCACCGCCTCCTTGCCGCTGCCGGTGACCTGGAGATCGGCGAGCACGGCGTCCCCCCGCATCGTCTTCTCCCGGTAGACGACCGTGAGCAGCTCACGCCCGTGCTGGGCGACCTTGAGGGCCTTCTTCTTGTCGAAGGCCACCTGCACCTCGGCCGGAACGAGCAGGCCCGAGTCCGTCATGGCCTGGGTGAGCTGGAAGGAGTCCTCGCTGCGGGCGCTCCCGGGTTGCATGAGCACGCGGCCCTGCACGCCCACGAGCCCGCCGGGCAGCGGCGGGGGGGAGGAGAGCTCCGACGACGCGAGCGCGCCAGCCCGTGGCGCGCCACCGAGCGCGAACCGGGAGGACTCGATCACGCTCGCCTGATTCTCGATGAACGAGGTGGTGTACCAGTACATGTGTTTCGCGGAGTCCACCTTCACGCTTCCGGAGATCGCCGTGGAGCCGCTCGCGGTGACCAGCACGCCCCGGGTGAAACCAGACAGGCTCAGGCCGCTGGGTTGGATGGCCACGGGATCGGAGAAGAACAGGGCCTTCTGGGCCAGGTTCCAGTCCTCCGGGAACGAGACCTGGGGATCGCTCACGCTGGAGGCCATCCGGGTCTTCAGCTCGACGGCGGGCGCCGCGCTTCCATCCTCCCGGTGCGTGCGCGCCGTCGCCTTGGAAAGCGCCACGGCGCCCAGCGTGCCCGCGGTGACGGAGATCCGCTCTCCCTCCAGCAGCAACAGTCCCGTCTGCGCGCCGACCTGGGCCTCGGAGAAGAAGACGTAGTACTTGTCATCCGGGAAGCTGGCACCCGTCACCAGGGTGCTGGGGGCGTCGACGCGCGCGGTGCCATCCGTGGTGAGGATCAGCGGGCTGCCGGACAACTCGAAGGAGGCCGCGTGTCCGACCGGACGGCCCGCGTGCTCGGAGGTCCAACGTGCTTGGAGCTGCTCGGGCGTGAGCCCCTCCTCGAGATTCTCATCGGAGACCCCACAGCCGGACTGGCCCACGAGGACGGCTACGGCCGACATCACCACAAACGTTTCGATAAAATGTCTCACGGCTTTCCCCCACGGTTGGATGCTGCGTTCGCCCCATTCTTGGCGGTGGACCCACTGTTTGGATCTCCACGGTGCATCCGTCCATAGTCCCTGGGTGTACCCGCGTTGACCCGATGCGTCAGCTATTCCAGAAAAATCATTTATTAGGAATTTCACAAAGAATCATGTTAAACAGGTTTTACCTCGCGGGCGCCACGCCGACGTGATGCGCCGGGGTGAGGGGAAATCCCGACATGAACATGATCTCCAATTCGAAGCGTCTGAGTGGGTTCAAGCATCTGCTGGCGTGGGGTCTGGGCGGCGCATTGATGGTCTCCGCTGGCTGTGGGGCCGGTGCCGAGCAACCCATCGAGGAGACGGCCACCAAGCAGGAGGAAAAATCCCTGGCCGGCTGGGTGCAGATCTGGAGCGACGAGTTCGACGGCACCAGCGTGAACACCTCCAACTGGTCGTACGTCACCAACGTCCACGTCAACAACGAGCAGCAGCAATACACCACCTCGTCCCAGAACGTGTCGGTGAGCAACGGCACGCTGAAGATCACCGCCCGCCTCCAATCCAACAACGGCTATCCCTTCACCTCGGGCCGTCTGGAGAGCGCCGGCAAGCGGCAGTTCGGCCATACCCGCATCGAGTCGCGCATCAAGCTGCCCGTGGGCGCGGGCCTCTGGCCGGCGTTCTGGCTGCTCGGCCATGACATCAATACGGTGGGCTGGCCCGCGTGCGGTGAGCTCGACATCATGGAGAACGTCGGCTACAGCGACTGGATCTCGGGTGCCCTGCACGGCCCGGGCTACTCGGGCAATACGCCCATCAACAGCCGCTTCTACCCCAACTCCTCCGTCGCCAACTACCACGTGTACCGCACCGAGTTCTCCCCCTCGGACATCAAGTGGTACATCGACGGCGTGCTGGTGAAGACCACGCTCAAGTCCGAGGTCACCCGGTACGGCAACTGGGTGTATGACAAGCCTTTCTACATCATCCTCAACCTGGCCGTCGGCGGCAGCTACCCGCAGGGCGTGAACGGCGCCACCTACCCGTACCCTGGCGTGCCGCAGTCCACGGTGGACCTCATCCGCAACACGCCCCAGACGATGGAAGTCGACTGGGTGCGCGTCTACCAGTGGCAGTAGTCTGATCCCGGACCGGGGGAGGGCCATGACGCGAGCCGTCATCTCCCCCGTGCCCGAGCGGGACGCACTGCTGGCCCGCTCGGTCTGCATCCGAGAAGGGAAGGGGCCTCGCAACCTCTCGCCGACTTTGCCGATAATTGGGAAAACCCGCCTCATTTCCTGAACGGTAGGAGTCTCCCCCATGTCCCGCCCCGTTGACTCTGGCGCCGCCGCCGAAGCCGCCCGTCGTGCCGCCGCCGAGGCCGCTGCCCGCGCCGCCGCCGAGGCCGCCGCCCGTCGCGCCGCCGCCGAGGCCGCCCGTCGCGCCGCCGCCGAAGCCGCCGCGAAGGCCGCCGCCGAGGCCGCCTCCCGCCAGCAGGCCGAGTCCCAGAAGCCCCAGACGCAGCTCTTCAACCGCAACCAGTTCTCCGCGGGTGACAACCGGGCCCAGAACCGGCTGAGCGGCGAGTCCCCGGTGTCGGCCACCAGCACCTCCCCGTCCACGGGCTCCACCACGGTCCGCCAGCTCACCACGGCCTCTGGCTCCCCCACCGCGCGCAATGCCCGGACCGGAGAGACTCCGCCGGAGCGCGCCGACGCGCTGCCCGAGAATCCGAAGGATCTGCCCAAGCTCTTCCCGGAGCTCCAGGGCAAGGGCAAGGAGGAGATCAAGAAGGCGTACGACTCGCTCAACAAGCTGGCCACCGGCTCCTTCTCGGAGAAGGCCACGGCGCTCGGGGAGCTGGCCTCGCAGTTCCCCCAGACGGTGCCCAACGCGCTGGAGCGGCTGGGCGTGAAGGACTCGAAGCTGGCGAAGCTGGCCACCAACTCCGAGGCCCTGGGCGCGCTGGGCACCCTGAGCAACCCGGACAAGTCCGCGGTGGACAAGGCCAAGGCCAGCCTCACGCTGGCGAAGGCCGCCGGTGACATCCTCAAGCCGGCCGATCTCAAGGGCGTGCTGGACACCACGCTCAAGGGCCTGCCCTCGGCGGAGAAGCTCATCGGCGCCGTGTCGACGTGGGCGGACCCCAACGCCTCCGGCGTGGACAAGGCCAAGGCCACGCTCGAGCTGGGCAAGGCGCTCAAGGACTTCGCGGGCGAGAAGTTCCCCGATCTCGCCAATGACTTGCGCAAGCTGGACGGCCCGCTGCGCGCGGCCGGCGCCGCCATCACCCTCTTCGATCCCAAGGCCTCCGTGCAGGACAAGGCCGTGGCCGCCGCGCAGCTCGCCGCCGAGCTGCCCGACCTGAAGAAGAACGTCACCGGGTTCGCCCAGATGCTGCGCAACGCGGGCGTCTCCCAGGCCGACGAGGTGGCCCAGCAGGGCGCGCGTCTGGCCGAGGTCGCCGTGAAGGGGTTGGATCCGGCGCTGGCCTCGAAGCTGTCGCCCGCGCAGCTGGACAAGCTGAAGGCCGCCGCCACGAAGCTGGGGGGCCCGGACTCCCTCGAGTCCGTCCTCGGGGGCGTCACCGATCCGAAGGCGCTCGACAACCTGGTGGGACAGCTCGACTCGCTGGACGCCGCCGCGGGCAAGCGGCTGGTGGGGGCGCTGGGCGGCCTGGAGCACTCGGTGCTCAACGAGACGCTCGCCGATCCGAAGGTGGCCGGGCAGCTCTCCCAGCTCGCCACCAAGCTGGATGACGACGCGGGCAAGGTGCTGGCCAACGCCGTGAAGGACATGGACGCGGACGCGCTCAAGTCGCTGCTGCGCTTCACCGACGGGGTGGGGGCCGACGCCCTCAACACGACCATCAAGGGCCTGGGCCCGCTCGTGGACAAGGCGGGCAGCAAGCTCGTGGGCCAGGGCCTGAAGGTGCTGGACAAGGCGCTGGGCAAGATGGGCGTGGAGATCACCGCCGAGGTGGCCGGCAAGGTCTTCAAGAACCTGGCGAAGGCCATCCCGGTGGCGGGCGCGGTGCCCAACGCCATCGACGCGGTGAAGTACGAGAAGGAAGCGCTGGAGCTGCGCGGCAAGAACAACGACCTGGGCTACTTCGCGCACACCGCCGCCACGTTGAATGTCGTGGACGCGGGCCTGGGCCTCGCGCTGGACGCCGCTGGCGTGGTCACCGGGGGCGCGGGCGTGGCCGTGGACGTGGGCACGAGCGTGGTGCTGGGCGCGGCCGAGCTGGCGATGGACATCGGCTTCGACCAGGAGAAGGCGAAGTACGAGGCGGACCCGGAGAACTACGAGGCGCCGGGGTGGATGAAGGCCGTCAACCTGGCCGGAGCCGCGGCGCAGGGCCCGGCGGGCATGGCGCAGCTGGCCGCCTACTACGGCCCCGAGGGCGCCGCCGAGCTGGCGCAGTGGGGCGTGGAGACGGGCGCCAAGGGCGCCGTGAAGCTGGCCGAGTTCGCGGGCGTGTCGGCGGCGGAGGCCACGGGCGACGGCCTGAAGCTGACCGCGGGCTTCATCCACAAGATGGCGGACGTGGTGCGCAACCCCTCGCGCTACGGCGAGGCGGTGGCGCGGCAGGCCACCGAGGCCTTCAACGCCGCCATCGCCAAGGGAGGCGAGATCGCGAAGGAGGCCCAGAGGGTCCTCGACAACGTCATCACCGAGGCCAAGGAGCTGGGCACCAAGGGCCTGGAGACGCTCAAGTACCTCGCCGAGAACCCGGGCGAGGTCGCGAAGAAGGCGCTCGACGGCATCCAGAGCCTCGTCAACTCGGGCATCGATCTGACGACGAAGTTCGGCAAGGACCTCTACAAGAAGGCCGTGGATACGCTCGAGGGCCTGAAGGCCGGCTGGGAGAAGCTGACCGGCGCCGCGAAGGAGAAGGCCCAGGAGCTCATCAACGGCGCGAGGGATCTCGTCAGCTCCACGGTGAACAAGGCGAAGGAGCTGGGCGAGAAGGGCCTGGAGCTGCTGGCGTGGACGGCCACCCACCCGGGCGAGGCCGCGGAGAACGCGAAGCGGTTCCTCTCCGACACGCTGGCCAAGGGCGGCGAGCTGGCGAAGAAGGCGTGGGACTCGGTGCGCGCGCTGGGCGAGCAGGGCCTGGCGGTGGCCGAGGACGTCGTGCGCGGCCTGGCCCAGGCGGGCGAGGCGGCGGTGGACACGCTGCGCTACGTGGCCGAGCACCCGGGCGAGGCCGCCGCGAAGGTGCGCGACTGGGCGGGCCAGACGCTGTCGGACCTGGCGCGCAAGGGAGGCGAGGCGGCCAAGGCCGCGGCCACCGCCGTGAAGGACTTCGTGGACCGGCGCGCGGACTGGGCGAAGACGTTCGCCAGGGATCTGCTCAAGGATGGTGTGGAATCCTTCAAGGAGGTCGCCAAGGCCTGGAAGGACAACCTGACTGAGGGGGGCAAGGAAGTGATGGGGGCCTTGGCCGACCTGGGCGACGCGGGCGTGGACGCGCTGAAGGATCTGGCCGGTGCGGGCGGGCAGCTCGCGGAGGCAGCGGTGGGCCACCTCGACAACCTGGCGCGCGCGGGTGTGGGCGTGGCGAAGGACGCGCTGGAGGGCCTGGTGGACCTGGGCGGCGACGTGGGCAAGCTCGCCGGCGATGCCTTCGACTCCGTGTCGGACTTCCTCGAGGACAGGATCCGCGACGTCATTCCGGGCATCTGAGCCATCCGGCCTGACACCTCCCGGGTAATCCTTGGCGAAAACCCGCGGAATGGAAGCCCGAGACCCGGGGTTCCATCCCCAGCCGCCAGTCACGGGGACCACTTTTCGGAGACATTCGAAAAGAACCCCTGGGCACGAGCCTGGAAACGTGACACACGGCAATGGCCGCCCCCAACAGGGAGCGGCCTCCGCCTCAACTCATTGAGGCCGGACCAGAAAGAAGACACGAGTAAATGGCAATCGGTACCGTGAAGTGGTTCAACGACGCGAAGGGCTTCGGTTTCATCACGCAGGACGGCGGGGGCGAGGACCTCTTCTGCCACCACAGCGCGATCCAGACCGACGGCTTCCGCTCCCTGCAGGAAGGGCAGAAGGTCGAGTTCGACGTCTCCCGTGGCCCCAAGGGCCTGCAGGCGCAGAACGTTCGCCCGTCCTGAAGCGCGTCCTCTAGGACCCGCACCGGCCCAGTCTCCTCGCGAGGCTGGGCCTTTTTCGTTTTCCCTGTCCAGGTCAGCCCAGCTCGCGCTCCTGATGGCTTGCAGGTTTCGTCATCATGATGCAATTGATTGCAGCAGTGCCCGGACGCGGGAGACATCCTCGGCCCGGCGCAGCGGTGCTCCGTGCGAGGGCACGAGGATGGGCTCGCCCTCCAAGGCCTCCAGCAAGGTCCGCGCGATCCGCCCCGGCTCGGTGCACAACACCGTCTTGAAGATGCGATTGATGCGCAACCCCGGAGCGCTGCCGCTCACCCAGAAGGCGAACTTCCAGAAGGGGTGGGGTGGAGGCGCGGCCTGGTTGCCCAACAACTCGTCGATATAGAGCACGGGCCGCCCCCGCCCGGAGCACGTGCACCAGGGTGCCACCGTTCTTGGAGCCGAGCAGCTCGCGGAAGACGACCTCGGGAGGGGTGGGCAGGCCCGAGAGGTCCGTGAAGGACTTCAGGCCGGGCCGGTGTAGCGGACGCGCGAGAAGCCGTTCGCCAGCACGCCACAGCCCAGGTACTCTTCCAGCACACGGACGACGTATGTGTGGTGACATCCGCGGTCGGACGAGTCCCTGACGAAATCCGGAAGGGTGTTCCGTAGAGCAGCGTGGAGCGTTGACTGCTCTGGCCGACGAGGACGGTGTCGCGAGGACTCCGCGCGGGGCTCCGCAGGAGAATGCAGGAGAGGACGTCGGCCACCCGGGCTCTACCTCCCCCGTTCTGCGCCGATGCGGGCGCCTGCGGTGCTACCCTCCCCCCACCCAAGATGGCGAACGGGATGGGAGTGACCGGTGGTAGTGATCTGGTACCAGTTGGCGATCGTGGTCACGTTGATCTTGGTTCGCCTCATCTCACCAAAGCACTTGCAAGGGGCCGCGCTGGTCTGGACGGCATTGACGGTCATCAACCTGTTCTGGCCGCCGCTCATAGTCGTGCAGCTGATCGTTATCTGGGTCACTTACGGCGGTCTCAAGCGATCCGACCCTCCGCCAGAGCCACCCAAGCCAGCACTCGACCGGCCCATCCGCGTCGCCCCCGAGAAGCCGACCATTGACCTCGGTGCCTACGCCGCCCCCGTACCGCCTCCGGCTCCTCCGCCAGCCGTCGTGCCTACGGCCCGGCCAATCCGCGCGGTTCCAGCGTCCGCCGTAGCGCGGGTGCCGGCGTCCCAGGCGGGCGAGCAGCCGCCACGACAGGCACCACCACCCTCGGGAGCCAAGGCGGACACAAAATGGAAATGGTCGGTTCAGCAGAATGCAATCTTCGACTTCTTTGCCACAGGGAAGGGCAACGCGGTAGTTCGCGCGAGGGCGGGCACGGGCAAGACCACCACCATCCTGGAGGGCATCACCTACGCCCCCGAGAGCGACATCGTGCTTGCGGCGTTCAACAAGCGCATCGCGGAAGAGTTGGTGACGAAGCTGAAGAACCCCGCCGCCACGGCGAAGACCCTGCATGCGCTCGGCTTCGCTGCGGTGAAGACGTACTGGAACGGCACTGCGCTCGATAAGGACCGGGGGTTAACTCTCGCCCGCCGGGCAGCCGGGAACCAGAGTCCCGACCTGATGATCAAGCTCATCAGGAAGCTCGCTGAGTACGGCAAGAACATTGCTCCGTTCGGCTTCGTAGCCGACTTGGTCGAGTTGGCGATCCAGTTCGACGTCGAACCCGACGCGAAATGGAGCGAGCGCGGTTGGGACACCGAGAAGGTCGCCAAGTGCGCCCACGAAGCCATGCGGCTTGCCACGCAACGCGACGGCACCGTGGACTTCGACGACATGATCTTCGTCCCCGTGGCGATGAAGATGGTCCACCCGAAGTACGACCTCGTGGTGATCGACGAGGCGCAGGACATGAACCTGACCCAGCTCCTGCTTGCCCAGAAGCTGGTCCGCAAGGGTGGGCGCACGGTGGTCGTGGGCGATGACCGACAGGCCATCTACGGGTTCCGTGGCGCCGACTCGAAGAGTCTTGACCGGCTCAAGAGCGAGTTGAGCGCGGTCGAGTTTCCCCTCACGACGACCTACCGCTGCCCGAAGAAGGTAGTGGCCCTCGCCCAGCAACTTGTGTCCGATTACAGGGCAGCAGACACCGCCCCCGAGGGCATCGTCCGCGACGTGTCGAATTCGAAGCTGGTTGACGAAGCCACGCCCGGCTGTTTCATCCTCAGCCGCAAGAACGCGCCGCTTGTCTCGACGTGCATCAAGCTCCTCAAGCGGGGCAAGAGGGCGAAGGTCGAGGGGAAGGATATCGGGCGCAGCCTCCTGACCATCGTCAAGAAGCTCGGCGGGACGACCATCGAGAGCTTCCTCTCCAAGCTCGCAGCCTGGGAAGAGCGCGAGACGAATCGCGCTCGCTTGGCGGCGAAGGACCCAGAGCCGGTCATCGAGCGCATCGCAGACCAGGCCGGAATGCTCGTGGCACTCTGCGAGGACCTCTTCACGACGAAGGAGCTGGAGGCTCGCATCGAGAACCTGTTTGACGATGCCGCCAAAGGCGCCCAGCCTCTCATTATTTGCAGTTCAGTCCACAAGGCCAAGGGGTTGGAGCGCGAGAGGGTGTTCCTCCTCAAGGACACGTTCAGCCGAACCGGAACGGAAGAATGCAATATCGAATATGTTGCGATTACGCGCGCAAAGCAGGAGTTGATCTGGGTGGTCAACGAGGCTTCGAACCGTTCACTTGTCCCGATGACACTAGAGGAATTTGTGCTCGATGACCGTCATGACGGGGTGCCTCCGTTCGACGGGGTAAACTGCGCCCCCAAAGGAAGTCTCGGCGGCTCGTTTCAAACCGCGACAGAGGGACGAGAACCCATGAAAAGCACCGACCAGGAAGTCCGAATTCTCGCCGGCGAAGAAGCAGACAAATATCTGTCAATGGCACCAGACCTACTGCCGCTTGGGAACAAGCTTATTTTCCGCATCTCCGAAGGAGCACTCGAGACGCACCGCGAGCGCCTGCGAGCGACGTTTCCCGCGGCTGTGCTTCGCCCAATCCCTCCGCCGAAGCCGTACACCAGTGGCCGACCGGTGGCGTACGAGCACATGCAGAAGCTTTTGGATGTTGAGGGTAGCTTTCGGGATTTCCCCCCGTGCGTAAAGTTGCCGACGGTGGATCCTCCCGGGGGTGGCTACGAGAGAACCTACGTGGGCTCGGGCGTTCCGGCCTCGGAGCATCCGCTTGCGAATGGCTGGTTCTCCCGCTGCATGAACTGCGCGAGCAAAGAGACCCGCGTCATCTACGCAAGCTCTGCGACGCACTTCGGAAGCATTGAGACCTCGCGGTGGAATGAGTGCTGGTACGAATGCCTCGAGTGCGGAAAATTCAATTACCATCAGACCAACTACGAGTTCTGACGGCGCGGCGCCCGGCGTGCTACGCGGATAGGAAGAACAAACCGGGGTCAGAGAGTACCGCTGCGGCCCGCGCTTCACCACCGAAGGGCAGTCGAGTGGGGCAGGACTCCGTGAGGTGCTGGCACACGCTCCGCCACGCGTTCGCCAGCCACTTGGTGATGAAGGGCATGACGCTCAAAGCAGCACAGGAACTGCTGGGTCACGCCACCATCGACATGATGATGAAGTACGCGCACCTGAGCCCGGACGCGCGCCGGGAGGCGATCAAGGTCCTGGAGAGAGCCGCGAGGCCGCCTGCTCGAGGTCACCGATGCCTGCCTGACTGGAAGGCCCCTTCGACAGGAACGCGACCGGCAGCTGCAAAGACGTCCCAATGGCCCACGCGCCCACGGCCCACCGCGTACCCGCCTCGGCCCCGAAATCGCGCACCTTGAACTCTGCGCCGCGGCCCCAGAAGCGCTTCATGGTCGCGGAGCCTCCATCCGGGGGGCAGTACCCCATGATGAGGACGCGGGGCAGCTGGTGCTCCTCCACGAGCAGGCGGACAAGCGGACGCAGCAACTCGTCGGACTCCCGCTTGAGGAGATCAATCGCCCGTGCGCGCTCCTCCGGCGTTCGTTCAGAGGCATCGAAGACCGTGTCGAACTTGCCGGCCGTCGGCAGGGGCGACACGTCGAGGTGCACGCACCGTCGTCCCGTCCCGTACACGCCGCCGTAGGAGACCTCTCCGCCCGAAGCCGTCCGAACGATGCGCTCAGCCTTGTCGAACCAGGTGCGGTACGGACGCGTGAAGTACCCAGTCTGCCGGTCCCAGTGACTCTTGGCATCGTCCGACTTCGGCACGAAGCCCTCGGTCACCTCTCGGTCACTCGGATTCAGGGCAATCGTCACGAGATGGACCGGCGCCTCATCGGCTGGAAGCCCGAACCCGATGATGGGCGGCAATGCCGTGTTCTTGAACCAAGGGGCCAGCGAGGGGTCGGAGAGATAGTGCTGCCGCCGTTCCAGAGCAGCGCTGAACAGCACCTGGAAGACCTCGAATTTCACGCGAGTGTCCTTTCATCAAGCAAAACCCAGGAAGCCTAAGTCAGGACCTACCCATCCCGCCACCCCTGGAACTCCTCCCGACGCATTCGAGTCGGAGCCCGGTGCGGAAAGGCTCGCCGAGCCATCCCGGGCAGGCCGGCGAATACCCGAGGTGCTCCACAAGCTCGGCCAACTCCGGCGCTAGTGGACTGTCCACGAAGTTCGTGGACATAGCCACTGGGATGAATAGCTCTGGTGGATGAGAATCTGGGCCGCATACGCCTCGACCGCTGCCCTTTGGTCGGTCTGGGTGATAACCAAAAGATGATGTCTGGGATACAGAGCCCGGGAATCCATCAGTCGCTCAGCGTAGTGTTGCAACTGCTCCCGCCCGACCGCATTCGCCAGGAACATCCGCGAAGGCCCCAGGAGGCTGAGGAAAAGGCGAAGGGCCCGGAATCGTCTCGCGAGTCCGGGCCCTTCTATTGGCGAGCAGTACTGGAGCCGGAAGGCGACTTTACCGCCCCATGCGACTCACGTCATCAATCTCCTCAACAGTTGATGAACGTTCGTAACAAACGCATTTTTACCAGACGCGGTCTTACTTCACACAGGCGAACGCCACGTTTCCGGCGCCGTGTTCGAAAGGACCGAAACCCGTCGCATATCCATTCCATGCGCAATACCGGTGGACTGCTGACCTACACGCCAAGTCCATGACTGCGGTTGGAGTACAACTAGAGACCACCGACGTGAGAGTAGAAAAAGGCGTACTGAATACTCTCGCGCCAGGGCCGGGGATGCCCTGAAGCCCTTGAGGACCAGTGTCGCCCTTGGGACCTTGCGGGCCCGGAATACCCTGCACCCCCTGCGGACCGGTGTCGCCCTTCTCACCCTTCTCGCCCTTGGGTCCCACCGCGCCCAGAGTCACATCGAAGGAGTCATTCTGTTCTACATTGGAGCCGGTCGACATCGTTAGCCGGTAAGAGCCGGAGCGCATGAGTACCGGAGGTAGGGCGACGACGACAGTGTAAGGGGTATAGGTCTTGACTTGCACCCCAATATCCATGAGGTAAACGCTGGGCGCGAGTCCGGTGGAAGTGACGAAGTTGCGGCCATGGATGGTCATCTGGTCCAGGTCGTAATCCACCTCCAAGTCTGTGATGTGCATCCGATTAGGGGTCGTCTGCGCCTGCGCCTGTGCCGAGATCGTCAGTCCCGCTATCAGGCCGGTCAGTACGCCCAAGCGGATGGCCATGGATGACATGCGCAGGTGAACCCCCAACGTCCTACTCCGGAAGGCTTTCATCATGAATTGTTCTTGTTTCTCTTGATGTGTGGATTTGTGACGCGCATGGAAGCGCAATCGCTGGCACCCACTCTTACAGCAAAAAGGCTTCGTTCAAAACGGCTTCGAGAACCGGTACTTCAGGCAGGCTGCTACGCGAGTAAGCAGATGAATACCCGGTTTACGATTTTTGCCAGTGCAAACCCTGCCGAGCGGTCAAGGTTACGGTGGTGTTGCTTGCTCATGGTGCACACTCCGCCCTTCCTGTTGCTCCCCCACGCAGGAAAGGAGGGGGCGAGCGCGGCACCTGAAGCAGTGGTCAGCAAGGAGCCGAAGAAGGAGCGGATGCCGCGAGTGGACTGGGCGAAGCTGCTGCGCAGGAGGTTCGCGTTGGCGGTCTCCCGGAGTCAGATCCTTGAGCGGAACAATGACCACGGACCTTCCGCCAACAAAAGGGGCTCGAAGTGATCTTCCCATGCCAAGAGCCTGGTCTTGCTCGGATCATGCGGAACTCTCCATGAGATGGATGCTCCTGTGCACCGGAGCTTCTCGAAGGTGGGGCAGGTGTCCGCTCGGCACCTGAGCCTCAATCAGCCCTGCTTCATCGACTGCACCTTCGAGGTGAAGCAGGAGTTGAAGAATTACCAGAGCTGGGTGGCCGCGTCCCTCAAGGGCTGCCGGTTCAAGGGTCGGCTGACAGGGTGTGACTTCGGCTACTGGCCTGAATACATGAGCCTGCCGTGGTATCAGCATGGCTTCATCGAGGACTGCGACTTCACCGAGGCCCAGATGGATGCTTGCCGCATCATGGGCTGTGACCCTGCCACCATCCGCTTCCCCAAGTGGCCCTGATTCACCATTCTGGACCCCATTGGGCGAGCCCGCGAACTCAACAGCATCCAGTGGCCGGGAGGTTTTCGCCCCATCATCGTGGAGAGGCAGTACAGGGATCCTCCCCGCACAACGGCCGTGACGTTCTACGCCCCCGCCCTCGCCAGGCGCCGCAAGACCACAGCGGAAGCGTTCAGGGCCGTCATCGAGCAGTTCGACTGCATCGTCTACTGACTGGGCCATGCCGAAGTCGCGCGACACCTTCCGGAGGGTCGTACTGCCGCGGAGGCGAAGTCTCCGCCAATAAGGTCACGACGCCGAGGGCAGTTCGTCCAAGCTCCTCAGGTTCTCCTCGGCCATGCGGCGGTACTGCGGGACAATCTCCACGGCCAGCACCGCTCGCAGTTGATGACGTGCCCCTTCGAGATCTCCTGCTTCCTGACAACGGATCATCCGGTGAAGAGCTTGTGAAAGCCGCTGCTTTCCGTCGTCCATGCGCTTCAACATCACCGCCAGGAGTGCCTCGGTGCCTCCCACGGTCCTGAGAGACTCTTCGGTTTCGGTCTCACTGATGGCCACGATAGGCGCGGTCCGCCGCAGGAAGTCGCGCAGGTCGTCGCGGAGTTCCAGCGATTGGCCCTGTTGAACCCGGAGAGCCAGGGCTCGGATCTGCCCCCATGGGTGAAAGTCCTGTTCGACCTGCCCGGTCAGGAAGATCGTCTCGAATGTTGCCAGATAGTCGAGTCGGATCTCGAGCTGCTCCCGGTAGTGAGAAACGACCTCGGCTGCGAGGGCATCTTCGATCACCTTCCGCGCGCCAGCGAAGTCGCCCTTGTCGCGCAGGGCATCGACTTGGGAATCCACCTTCCCCAAGCGCAGGGAGCCGTCCCGGATACGACGACCGATCTCCCGCAGGAGGGTGGTCGCTGTCGAGACACCGCGCAGGGCGTCTTCGATGTCCCCGGTGCTGATCGTCACGAGTCGGGCGCCTCCGCTCAGCAGGGCGCGGGTTTCGTCACTCAGCTCGAGCGCCTCTCCCTGCTCCAGTACTCGCTGCTCCAGTTGCTCGAATCGTCGCCAGACAAGCCGTTCCTCGTCGGTCATGGCTTCTTCTACCGCCTACGCGTGGGTTCCACCTGCGCTACACCTGCTTGCTTCTCATGATGCAATCGATTGCAACAGAGCCCGGGCGCGGACGACATCCTCGGCCCGGCGCAGCGGCGCCCCGTGGGCGGGCACGAGGATGGGCTCGCCCTCCAAGGACTCCAGCAGTGTCCGCGCGATCCGCCCCGGCTCGGTGCACAACACCGTCTTGAAGATGCGATTGATGCGCAACCCCGGAGCGCTGCCGCTCACCCAGAAGGCGAACTTCCAGAAGGGGTGGGGTGGAGGCGCGGCCTGGTTGCCCAACAACTCGTCGATATAGAGCACGGGCCGGGCCCCCCGGAGCACGCGCACCAGGGTGCCTCCGTTCTTGGAGCCGAGCAGCTCGCGGAAGACGACCTCGGGAGGGGTGGGCAGGCCCGAGAGGTCCGTGAAGGACTTCAGGCCGGGCCGGGTCAGGGCGGCGAGCGCCGCCGAGGGCGCGTAGGAGCGGGCCTCGGGATAACGGGCCTGCCACGCCGGCAGGCCCAGGTCATGTCCGGAGTGGGGGGCGACGATCGCCGTGACCCGGCCGTGGGCCTCGAGCGCGGCATGGTCCGCGTCCGACAGAACCGGCGGCGGGCTGACCACCGCGAGTTCTCCCGGGTGGAGCTGGACGGCGAACGCGTTGGTGGGCCCGAAGTGCCGGACCTCATACGCGTGGACCCACACCCCCGAACCTTCCAGCACCTCGTTCCAAGCCATGGTCACCCCCCGAAGCGGCGGCACGCTCCCCGCCGCTCAGTGCTTGCCGTACTCCAGCTTCACGCCCTTGCGCTGGGCGAAGATATAGGCCTCCATGGCCTTCATCCTCGGGTCATCCTCGGCGAGCGCCTTGCCACGCACGGGGTTCTCGATGCACCAGTTCACCATGTCGCGCAGCAGCGCCACGCGGCCGAGCTGCACCTGGTACTTCGGATAGGTCTCCGGGTGCGTGTTCGCCCCGTCCGGGTGGCACATGTCGCAGGAGATGGCCACGGTGCTGCCCAGCTCCTTGGAGTCATGGAACACCCGGTGCCCTTCCTTCACCATCTGCTCGGCCGAGGCCTTCCACAACGCCTCGTCCCGGGCGCTGAAGGCCCCATACGTATGGCCCGCCTGTTCCTGGTCGCCCTTCTGCTTCGCGACCCCTGCCGCGTCGGAGGCGGCACTCTCCCCCTGCTTCTTCACGTCCGCCTTGGCGGCCGGCGGAGGCGTGGGCGGCTGGGCCAGGGCCACGCGAGGGGGCACCGGATCCCAGTTCGCCTGGGGGTTCTTGCGATACCACTCCGCCATGAGCTGGTCGGAGATGGCCTGGGCCTGCTTCTTGTCGATTTGCGCGGGGTCCTTCACGCCCTTGACCTCGAGCGTCGTCTCGCCGTCGCACAGGGCGATCACCACGTTGCCCTCCGCCGAGCGGGGAACCTGATGCGTCGCGGGAGCGGGGGAGGTGCCCGGAGTGGACGCGTCCTTCGCGGACGCGGCTCCGAGCGACAGCAGACCGAGGGCGCCGAGCGCCGCGATGCCGGGTGTCTTGCGTGCGTTCATGGTGTGGGCTCCTAGTAGGACGGCAGTTTCGTCGCGGCCGGGCGGTCCTTCTTGCCCTTGGACGCGAGGTAGCTGGAGCGGACCGTGACGGGATCCCGGTCCCAGAGGTTGTAGAGCTTGTCCGCCAGCCCCTCGGCGGTCACGTCGAAGCGGCCGTCGCCGCACCCGTCGAAATTGCTGAAGGGATCCGCGCGGTTCATCTGCACCGTGAGCGAGGGCAGCCCCTCGGGGGCGTAGGGCCACGGCCACGCGGTGGACAGCATCCCGTGGAACTGGATGTTGCCGATCTGGTTGCTGAGCATCTGGTGCGTGTGGCCGTGGATGACCGTCACGTTCTCGAAGGGCCTGAGCAGCGCCTGGATCTCGTCCGCGTCCTCGGTCCAGAAGTTCCACGGCCGGTAGTATTTGTAGAGCGGCGAATGGCTGAAGATGATGAGGGGCGTCTTCTTGTCGACCTTGGCCAGGTCCTGCTTGAGCCACTCGCGGCCCGCCGCGCCCACCTCGAAGCGCGACTGCACGCCGTTGTCGAGCCCCGCCACCGTCTGCATGCGCTCCTCGGGCGTCATGCCGCGCTCGGTCCAGAAGTCCTTCTCGTTCACGCTCATGAGCGTGACGAAGTGCACGCCCTTGTGATCGAACGAGTACTGGGGCTCGCCGAAGTTGGTGCGCCAGTGCTCGCCCATGTCGAGGAACCAGTCGTGCTCGCCCACCATCATGCGCACGGGCGCCTTGACCGACTTGAGGAGCTCCCGGCCCAGGTCGAGCTCCTCCTTCTTGCCCAGTTGCGCCAGGTCGCCGCCGAAGAGGACGAAGTCCGGCTGGGGATCCAACCGGTTCACGTCATCCACCGCGCGCAGGATGGAGCGCACGAAGCGATCGTTGAGCTCCTTCTTGTACAGGTGTGTGTCGGAGATGTACGCGAAGGTGAAGCGGGGGCGGGCCGAAGGGGCGGCGTCGGCCACGCTGACGAGCTGGAAGCTGTGCGGGGTGATGAGGCTCTTGGCGGCCACGATGCCCGCGGACAGGCCCGCGAGCTTCATGAAGCCGCGGCGATCCAACCGGCGCAGGCCCTCGAAGAAGGCGTCGCGCTCCTCGTGGTGTTTCGTCTCGATGCTCTTGATGTGCTTCATGGCTCACTTCTCCGAGGACGGGCCCACGGGCCCATAGAAGCCGCGATCGGCGGGGTTGGAGATGGAGAGATCCGGGCTGACCCCGATGTCGCCGAGGTTGCCCTTCTTGCCCAGGGCCACGGCGGTATCGCGCTCGGGGCGTTTGTTCTTCCGGGCGCGCTGGCTCGCCAGCTCCTTCTTCTCCAGCGCCGCCAGGTCCTCCGACGTGAGCGCGAAGAGGAAGGCCACCACGTCGTCGATCTCCGGCTCGGTGAGGCCCAGCCGCTGCATGCCTCCATCGAGGAAGGGGTTGGGGATGCCGCCCTTGTTGTAGTGGTCCATCACGTCCCACAGGGTGGCGAGCGAGCCGTCGTGCATGTAGGGGCCGGTGACGCCCACGTTGCGCAGGGTGGGCGTCTTGAAGCTGCCGATGTCGTTCTCGTTCTTGGTGACGAGGAAGCGGCCCATCTCCGACAGGTTGGTCTGGATGGCCAGCTCGTCGATCTGCTTGGCGTCGCCGGTGCGCACCACGCGCAGGGCCTCGGCGGCGAGCTTGGGGAAGTCGTGCTGGTGCGCGGCGATGCCGATGTTGTGGAACTTCTGGTCGGAGAACAGGGGGGACACGGCGTTGCCCGCGTGGCAGCTGTTGCAGCGCGCCTTGCCGTTGAAGAGCGCCCACCCGCGCTTCTCCGCCGCGCTGAGCGCCTTGGAGTCACCCGCCAGGAAGCGATCGAAGCGGGCGTTGCCGGAGAACTGCGTGCGCTCGAACGCGGCGATGGCCGTGGCGAGATCCTCGGCGGTGGGCTCGCGGCCGAACACCTTCTGGAACTCGGGCGGGTACTCGGGCAGCCCCTTCACCTTGGCCACCACGGCCTCCACGTCGGGCATGCCCATCTCGATGGGGTTGATGATGGGCAGAAGCGCCTGCTCCTCGAGCGTCCCCGCGCGCCCGTCCCAGAACTGGGTGGCGTTGAAGAGGGCATTGAGCACCGTGGGGCTGTTGCGCTGGCCCCGCTGCTTCTTGATGCCCTCGGACCGGGGGAGCCCATCCGTGAAGGCGCGTTTGGGATCATGACACGTCGCGCAACTCACCGAGTCGTCCGCGGACAGGCGTTTGTCATTGAAGAGTTTTTCGCCCAGGGTGATCTGCGCCGCGGTGGGCCGCCGCTCCGGGGGCACGGAGAGCTCGTACAGCACCGGGGAGACCCCCGGGGGAAAGGGTTTCTGGGGCGGCGCGGGCTGCGCCAGGACGGTGCCGCCCAGCGCGAGCACCGCCACACACGTGAGTGCTTTCATGAACACCTCGCTCGGAATGAATCGGATCGCGTGCGTCGTTCGAAGAGGGGAGGGGGCGCCCCTCGGTCCAGGGTCCGTGTCACTAACAGGCGCTTTTATTTCCGCATGAACTCGAATCCGGCCTCGGCCCCACGGACAATTGATTGTCGGCAAGAGGTCAGTTCACACGGCCCGGGTTTTCGCCAGACAACAGGTCCCGGGGTCCGCGAGGCAGGGCGCCACCGGTCCTCTCCGCGGTGCACGTGAGGTCTCGCTCCACCAGGACTCCGCGTGACGTCGCGCCCGTGTTGGCATTTTTTCGACAGCACCCCGGTTTATCCGGGTAGAATGGGAAAAGCAGTGAAACCCTCCACTCCAGGAGCTTCCCCATGAAGCGCATCATCGCTCTCGCCGCCGCCGTGCTCGCCTTGGGAATGGGACTTGCCTCCACGTCCGTGCAGGCCGTGGATTGTCAGCCGCCGTGCTGGAAGGATCCGATCACCGGGAAGATCATCTGCGGAACGCCCTGCCCGTAGGGCGGGCATCGGGCTTCGTTGCCCCCACAAGAGGGGTGACGAAGCCCGCGCGGCAGGGCACGCTTGCTTCATGGCGAGTCCCCTGCCGGAGATCTCCCCCGCCGCTCATCCCGTCGCCTACCTCACGGACGTGGAGGGGCTGTGGGAGAAGCTGGCCAGTTTCTGCCGGGACAACCCCCATGTGTCGCTCGAGGCCGGAGGGCGGCTCGTCGTCCGGCCGGGCGCCACCTTCGTGTATGGCGGGGACGCGCTCGACCGGGGCCCCGACGGGCGCCGGGTGGTGCGCACGCTGCTGAATGCCTGGCGCGAGTTCCCCACGCAGGTGGTGCTGCTGGCGGGCAACCGGGACATCAACAAGCTGCGCCTGGTGCGCGAGTTGAACGGACACCCCCTGGCGCGCACGCCCGAGGAGGTGCGCCGCGCGCCCCGGCCCGTGCTCCTGCGGTGGATCTTCGCGAACACCATGGGGGCGCGCGGCGCCTTCGAGTTCCGCCACGCCGAGCTGGCCCGGGAAGAGCGCGCCGTGAGCGAGGAGGACGTGGTGGACAGCTTCCTCGAGGACCTGGCACCCGGAGGCGTGCTGCGCGACTACCTCACCGCGTGCCAGTTGGCCCACCGCATCGGCAACACCCTGTTCGTGCACGGCGGCGTGCGCGAGGAGAGCCTCGGCTTCGTGCCCTCGCGGGGCCGGGTGGAGGGGGTGGATGCGTGGCGGGAGGCGCTCAACGGCTGGTACGCCGGGCAGCTCGCGGCGTTCGCCGAGGGTCGGCTCGAGGGCGGTGTTCCGGACTGGGAGCCGCTCATCGCCTACCAGGCCCCCATCCCGGGCCAGCGCGTCAACCCCGCGAGCGTGGTGTACGGGCGCATGGCCGACGCGAACAACCATCCCGGGCTGCCTTCCGCCGGCCTCATCGCGGCGCTCGCCGACGCGGGCATCCACCGGCTCGTGGTGGGGCATACCCCGAGCGGGGATTGTCCCTCGGTGCTGCGCGAGGGGCGCTTCGAGCTCATCCTCGCGGACAACTCCTATGGCCGGGTGGAGGAGGCCTCGCGGGTGTTCCTGCGCGACGACAGCGTGTGCGTGGAGGGCGGCGTGGTGCTGGAGGATGGGCGGCACGAGCGGGTGCGCTTCCAGCTCGCGCTCGAGGACACCTCCACGCCCATTGGCCGGCAGGTGCTCGACACCGGGCACCTGGTGAAGGGACCACTCGCGGGCAGCGGGGACTGGTTGCTGTTCCGCGCCCTGCCCGGGCTCCGGGTCGAGCAACTGGCCTGGTCCCCGAGCGCGCTCGCGGGCCGCCCCCTGGGGTCCGCGCGGGCCGTATGATGCCCGGCCACATGCGCCTCCTGTTCCTCGTCGTCGTGTGGCTGCTCTCCCCGCGGGCGGCGGCCCAGCCCGAGCTTCCGCCGATCGGTTCGCTCGGCGAGCGGACGCTGCTGATGTGGGGAGGGGGCCGCACGCGCGAGGAGGCGGAGTCCGTCCTGTCGTCCTACCAGGAGCGCGCGGAGAGCTGGGCGCGCGTGGTGGAGCTCGGGCCCGGCTTCCCCCGAATCCTCGAGGGCTCGGAGGTCCCCGGCTTGCGGCCCGGCACCTATGTCGTGGTGCTGGGCGTGTGTGACCGGGCGTCGGGCACGGAGCTGGCGAAGGTGTTCAAGGCCCTGGAGCCGCTCGCGACCACGCGCTGGGTGATGTGGGAGGAGGGGGAGCCACGCGCGTGTCCGTCGATGGCGCCGGGCTGGTCGCTGGGCGGGAGCGCCCGGGTGTGGGCCAAGGGGGGCAGCCTCGCGGCGACCCTGTTCCGCTCCATCGAAGGGGAGGGCGCGGGGGCGCGACACGGCTGGCTGCTCGTGCTCGGGCTGCTGGGCAAGGAGGACGTCACGACCACGGTCGTCGAGCCCCCGGAGGAGGGCGTTTCGTCGGAGGCGAAGCGCCTGAAGGGGGGCCGCAACGAGGTGGTGCTGGAGGAGTGGCTGAAGGATCCGACGTGCGACACGGGGCCGCGTGCGGAGTTGCACGCCCGCACCTGGACCTTCTCCGCGCTCAAGGGGGAGCTGGTGACGAAGCAGGTGAAGAAGCCGCTGCGTCACGAGGACTGCGCGCGGGAGCCGGGCGACTGAAGCCGGGGCGTCAGCCCACGTGGGCGCTGGACGCGGCGAAGTGCCGCTGGATGCGCTCGGCGTCGGCGACGCGCCCTGACTCCCGGAGCTTGTCGAGCGCGTACTCGAGGGCCGACTCCATGTCCGACATGGCCCGGTGGGGCATCGGCTGGGGCTTGAGGTGGAAGACGAGGCTCATCGACAGGCGCATGGCCGCGGAGGTGACGATGATGGCGTTGCAGAGCACCTGCTCGCGCAGCCGATCCGAGTTCGTGTCGAGCCACTCCGACAGTCTGCGGAGCTGATCGAGCGGGGGCATTCCCGCCTGGCGCGCGTCGGTGATGCTGACGTACGGCTCGCCCCGCTCCAGGTAGGACGCGGAGCGGGTGAGGAACTCCTCGAACTGGCCGTTCGTCATCACGCCCGCGGGGCGGAAGATGACCAGGGGCCAGAGCGAATCATCGAAGGTGAGGCGGGCACTCATGACGGCTCCGGCGGGGGACGGATCTCGTGAGGGGACTCGGGTGGGTTCGGGGGAAACCAGCCCCCCACTGTAGCGCCGAATGGGTAGATTGCACGGGCGACCTTGCCCATTCTCATTCGGAGAGAATCATGCGCGCGGTGGTGATGCAGCACGAGGAGCACGAGGGGCCGGGGATGCTCGGTCCCGCTCTGGAGGCGGCGGGGTTCACGCTCGTCAAGCGCTTCCGGAGCGTCAAGCGCGAGGACGTGGACGCGGAGCTGGTGGTGGTGCTCGGAGGCCCCATGGGTGTCTACGAGGCCGAGCGTCACCCCTTCCTCGCGGAGGAGCTCGGGCTGTTGAGCGAGCGGCTCGCGTTCTCGCGGCCCGTGCTGGGCCTGTGTCTGGGCGCGCAGTTGCTGGCGGCCGCGGCGGGCTCCGAGGTCTTCGTGGGGAAGAACGGCCTGGAGGTGGGAGTGGCCCCGGTGCGCTGGACGAAGGAAGGCCTGGCGGATCCTGTGCTCGGTGGCGTGCGCCCTCGGGCCACCGTGGCGCACTGGCACCAGGACACCTTCAAGCCGGTGCCGGGCGCCACGCTCCTGGCCTCGACGGATCGCTATACCCAGCAGGCCTTCCGGCTCGGGGACTCGTATGGACTCCAGTTCCACCTGGAACTCACCGCGGACGAGCTCGAGCGCTGGTTCACGCAGGGCGCGGAGGAGCTGGTGGAGTTGTACGAGAAGAACGTGGACGAGCTGCGCGCCCAGCTTCCGAAGCTGCGCGCGGCGGAGGGTGAGAACAGGGAGTTGCTCGAGCGGCTCGCCCACCACTTCGCCCGGGTGGCCCGCGCCGCCCGCTGAGGCGCCACCTCCCTGGGAGGTGGATGGCTTCATCGGCGCCATGGAGTTCCGTCTCTCCGCGGACGAGGTGCGGGAGATCGAGGGCGTCCTGCCGTAGCCGGAGGCCGGTGCTACCCGGGCGGCGCCTCCACTCCGAGCTTCGGACAGAAGTCGGCCAGGGGGCAGGCGTCGCACTTGGGTTTGCGTGCCATGCAGGTGTAGCGGCCGTGCAGGACGGTGGCGGGCCCGAGGAAGGTCCACTCCTCCTTGGGGACGAGCTTCATCAGCTCCTGTTCGATCTCCTCGGGCTTCTTCTTCTTGGTGAGCCCGAGCCGCTGGCTCACGCGCACCACGTGGGTGTCGACGATGATGCCCGAGGGCAGGTTGAAGGCGGTGTTGAGCACGACGTTGGCCGTCTTGCGCGCCACGCCCGGCAGGGTGGTGAGCTGCTCGAGGGAGTGGGGCACCTCGCCGCCGAAGTCCATGAGCAACGCGCGGCTGAGCGCCTGCACCGCCTTCGTCTTCTGCTTGTAGAAGCCCGTGGGACGCAGGTCCTCCTCGAGCTCGGCCGGCTCCGCGTCGGCGAGCGCCCGGGGGCCTCCGGGGTATTTCTGGAAGAGGGTGGCCGTCACGCGGTTGACGCGCTCGTCCGTGCACTGCGCGGCGAGCACGGTGGCCACGAGCAGCTCATACGGCGTCTTCCAGTTCAGCTCGTAGCGGGCCTCCGGGTAGGCGGTGTGGAGGCGGGTGAGCAGCGTCTTCACTGTCTTCGCGGGCGTCATGGGCGTCATGAAGGGGCACGTACCCTAACGGCTCGAGTCCGCCGCCCGCAGTGGAAACCCCCTGGGGGGACGCGTATTTTGTCACCCCTATGAGCGAGGTGACGGCGCCGGTGCTGCGGGTCGGCGGGCTGGAGAAGACCTACGGCGAGGTGAAGGCGGTACAGGGCGTGACGTTCCAGCTCGCTCCGGGTGAGGTGCTCGGCCTGGTGGGGCCCAATGGCGCGGGGAAGACGACCACGCTGCGCTGCCTGGCGGGCATCCTGCCCCCGTCGGCCGGACGCATCACGGTGGCGGGGTATGATCTGGCGCAGCATCCCGTGGAGGCCAAGCGCTCCCTGGCGTTCCTGCCGGACGAGCCGCGCCTCTTCGAGTACCTCACCGTCTGGGAGCACCTGAACTTCGTGGCCCGGTTGTATGGCGTGGAGGACTGGGAGCCGCGCGCCCGGGCGCTGCTGGACGAGATGGAACTCGTGGGCAAGGAGAAGGCCCTGCCGGGCGAGCTGTCGCGCGGGATGAAGCAGAAGCTGTCCATCGCGTGCGGCTTCCTGCACACGCCGCGGCTCATCATCCTGGACGAGCCGCTCACGGGGTTGGATCCCCTGGCAATCCGCCGGATGAAGGCCTCGCTGCGCCGGCGCGCGGAAGAGGGCACGGCGCTGGTGCTCTCCTCGCACCTGTTGCCGCTGGTGGAGGAGCTGTGCCACCGCCTGCTCGTCATCGCCGGGGGGCGGGTGGTGGCGCTGGGGACGCTGCCGGAGATCCGCGCGCGGCTGAGCGGGCCCGAGGCCGCGGGCGCGTCCCTGGAGGAGCTCTTCATCCGCATCACCAGCGCGGCGCCCGGGCCGGAGCGCGAGGCGCCATGAGCTTCGCGCGCGCGGTGGTGTTCCTCTGGGCCGCCTCGGCGCGCAACCGCGCGCTGCACCAGGTGCGGCGGTTGCGCCAGCCGAAGTACCTCGTGGGGGCCCTGGTCGGCGCGCTGTATGTCTACTCGCTGTTCCTGCGGCGCCTGGGCTACCAGCAGGAGTGGGCGGTGGTGTCGCCCATGGCCCGGCTCTTCAGCGAGTTCATGCTCGGCACGGCCATGCTGGGCACGCTGCTGTCGGCCTGGGCGCTGGGGCCCGACCGGCCCGCGCTGTCCTTCAGCGAGACGGAAGTCCAGCACCTCTTCCCCGCGCCCGTGTCGAGGAGGGAGCTGCTGCACTTCAAGCTCGCGCGGGGGCTCGGGGGCGCGGCCGTGGGAGCGCTCGCCGCCACCGTGTTCGTCGGGCGCGTGCTCTCGCCGCACCCCGTGCTCTTCTTCCTGGGCACCACGGTGACGCTCACCACGGTGAGCCTGCACGTGACGGCGGCCTCCTTCATGCGCACGCGGCTCGCCCGGCGCGGCACGTCCGGCACGGTGGTGCGCTGGGTGCTGCTCACGGCCGTGTGCGCCCTGCTGATCGGCGCGGCCATGGAGGCGTTGAGCCACCATCCCTTTCCGGAGGAAGGGTGGAATCCCCTGATGCTGCGGCAGTGGGTGCTCGCGTTGAGCACGTCGCCGGCGCTGTGGCCGGGGCGCGCGCTGGTGGCCCTGCCGCTCGCACAGGACGTGGGCGCCTTCCTGCGGCGCCTGCCCCTCGGACTCGGCCTGCTCGCCGTGCACTACGCGTGGGTGATGAAGGCGGCGGTGCCCTTCGAGGAGTCGGCGGTGGGGCGCGCCGAGGAGCGGGCCCGGATCCGGGAGCAGCTGGCCCAGCGCGGGGGCCGGAGCCTGCCCCCGCGGACGAGCGCGCCGCCCTTCCGGCTGGCGGCCGTGGGCCGGCCGGAGGTGGCGATCCTCTGGAAGAACCTCATCGCCGGCAAACGGACGGGGAGCGTGGGACGGCTCGTCGGCGCGGCGCTGCTGGGCGGGGTGGTGGCCGTGGCGGCCTCGGGCGAGAGTCCGGGCGAGGCGCTCGCCCAGCTCAGCGGCTTCCTGTCGCCCTTGTGTGGGGGCTTCGCGGTGCTGCTGTGCTTCTTCGGCCCGTCCGCCGTGCGGACGGATCTGCGGATGGATCTCCCCCGGTTGGAGCAGCTGCGCGCGCTGCCGCTCACGGGCCGGCAGGTGGTGGCCGCGGAGCTGGCCGCGCCCGCGCTGCTGCTCGGCGTCGCGCAGGTGGGGTTGCTGGGGGTGGCGGTGGGCGGCTCGGTGTGGCGCGCGGAGGGGTGGAACGAGCTGTGGGTGGCGCTGGGGCTGGGGGCGGTGTGGCTCCTGCCCGCGGTGACGCTGGGCGGGCTCTTCGTGCAGAACGCGGCGGTGGTGCTCTTTCCGGCCTGGCTGCCGCCCGAGGGCGAGCGGGCGCGGGGGCTGGAGGCCATTGGCCAGCGGCTGTTGACGCTGGTGGGCACGATGGTGGTGTTGCTCGTGGGGATGCTGCCCGCGGCCTTCCTGGCGGCGGTGGTGGGCTTCGGGCTGTACCAGCTCCTGGACGCCGGGGTGTGGGCGCTGCCCTTCGCGGGCTTCACCGCGGCGCTGGTGCTGGTGACCGAGGTGGCCCTGGGCATCGTGGCCCTGGGCCATGCCTTCGATCAGCTCGACGTGTCGGTGGAAGGCACGGGCGTGACGTCCTGAGTCAGTGGGGCTCGGCCACGTCGGGGGGCGCGGACAACGTGCGCACCAGCACCGCGCGGCAGGCCCCGCACACGCTGCCGCCTCGTTCCCAGTGCACCTGCGCCTCCAACTCCTCGGCGGACTCGGACCCGGCCTCGAGCCGCTTGAGCAGCGTGGCGAGCTCATCCTCCGCGTCCGGGGTGCCCGGCCGCGCGGCGGTGCCGATCACGTCCTGCTCCCCCTCGAGCACGAGGGTGAAGCGGTAGTACAGCTCGACCGGGGCGATGGCGCGCCCGCAGGCGGCGCACGTCTTGGGTCGGGGGCCGGACATGTGGGGAGGCACCACGGGACTACTGCTCGCTGGCGTCCTCACCCCCGCGGGTGCTGGAGGTGCCGAAGGTGTTGGCCGCGGCGATGTCCCGGGTGGTGCCCTTGTAGGCGCGCCAGGCGAAGGGCGCGGTGACGGCGAAGGCGATGACGGCCAGTCCGATGGCCTTCCAGGGAATGGGCTCTTCCTTGACCTTGATGTCCTTGGTGTAGGCGTTGATGTTGGACTTGGGCCGGGCGCGCGCGGCGTTGCGCTCCTCCAGGGTCATCTCCGAGTCCTGGTAGGAGCCGAGCTGCCGACGCTGGGGCTGGGCGAGGGCGGCGCCTCCCGAGACGAGCACGAGAAGGGCCAACAGACGCGACAAGCGGGACAAGTGCATGGGCGGGCAGCCTATCACGACCCGACAGCAGCCAAGAACAGGGCTTGCTTCGCTTGCCGGGCTCCACTAGGCGCGGCTGCCGTGCGCCTGCTCTTCGTTCCCCTGGTCAACCTGCTGTTGTTACTCCGCGCCCTGCTGGGCCTGCCGCTGCGCCTGTTGGGGGCCCGGAGCCGCCCCGCCTTCGTGCGCTTCCGGTTGTCCGGAGAGCCCTCCTACCGCGAGCCGGGGCGCGCGCCCCGCCTGGGCCTGCTCGGGAGCCAGGGCCGTCCGGAGCCCGCCACGGTGACGTCCCTGGAGCGGCTGCGCGAGGATCTCGCCCTCCTGGCGAGGGACCCGGCGATCAAGGGCATCCTCCTGGAGATGGGGGAGCTGGCGGTGCCGCCGGCCAAGCGGGACGTGCTGGTGAAGCTGCTCGGGGACTTCCGGGCGGCGGGCAAGCGGGTGGTGGCCTGGGCGGTGAGCACGGACAGCCTGGGCTACCAGGTGATGTGCTCGGCGGACGAGGTGCTGCTCAGCCCCGCGGGGCGGCTGGAGCTGGTGGGCTACGCGGCGGAGGCCACCGCGCTGAGCGAGGGCCTGGGCCGGCTGGGCATCCAGGCGCACTTCTTCCGGCGCGGCGAGTACAAGACGGCGCCCGAGCTCTTCACGCACCCCCAGGTGTCGGACATCCAGCGGCGCACGCTGGAGGCCTTCCTGGATGAGCGCTACGGGGAGCTGGTGGACATCGTGGCGAGGGGCCGGCGCCGCGCGCCCGAGGAGGTGCGGCGGTGGATCGACGTGGGGCCCTACAGTGCCCGGCGCGCGGCGGCCGAGGGGCTCGTCGACGGGCTGTGTGACGAGATGGACCTGCCCAAACGGCTGGGCCTGAGCACCGGCGAGGACGAGGAGGGGGAGGGCGAGGGGGTGGAGTCCATGGAGCTGTACCGGGCGCGGCTGCCGTGGCCGCCGGTGCGGTGGCGGAGGCTCAAGCGCAAGCCCCGGCTCGCGGTGGTGCCGGTGTCGGGGATGATCGTCACGGGCAAGGGCGGCACGGGCGTGGGCCCGGAGCTGTCGGGCTCGGAGACGGTGGTGAAGGCGCTGCGCGCGGCGGGGAGGGATCGGCGCTCGCGCGCGGTGGTGTTGTACGTGGCGAGCTCGGGGGGCTCGGCGGTGGCCTCGGAGATCATCCTGGAGGCGGTGCAGCGGGTGGCGCGCAAGAAGCCCGTCATCGCCTTCGTGGACCGGGTGGCGGCCAGCGGCGGCTACATGGCGGCGCTGGGCGCGCGGGAGATCTGGGCCACGCCGCACGCCATCGTGGGCTCCATTGGCGTGTTCGGGGGGAAGTTCGACATCTCCGGGCTGCTGGCGAAGCTGGGGGTGCACCGCACGCTCATCACCCGGGGCGAGAGCGCGGGCATGTTCTCCTCGTCGCGGGGCTTCACCGAGCGCGAGCGGGAGTTGATGGAGGCGGAGATGGAGGAGACCTACCAGGCCTTCCTGGAGCGGGTGGCCCGGGCGCGGGGGCGCACCAAGGAGGAGATCCACGCGCTGGCGGAGGGGCGGGTGTACAGCGGGCAACGGGCGCGCGCGGCGGGGCTGGTGGACCGGACGGAGGGCGGCTTCGAGGAGGCGTGCGCGCGGGCCATGGAGCTGGCCAAGGCGCCGGGGCCCTTCGAGCTGAAGACGTTCGGAGGCGGCGGTCGGCGCTTCTCGCTGCTGCGGCTGTTGTTGGGTGGCGGCGCCCAGACGGGCACGTATGCCTTCTGCCCGACGGCGTGGAGCCTGGAGGGCTTCGGAAGAGGGGAGCGCTTCGAGTAGCCTCGTGCCTGGCATGGCGCGACCCTGTCCCCTGTGCGCGAACGAGCAGCTGCGGCCCCTGCGTGTCTCCCACGTGGAGGTGGGCACGTGCGCCCATTGCCACGGGCTGTGGTTCGGCCGGGGGGCATGGGCGCGCGTGCCGGATCGTCCTCCCATGCGGGCCTTCCTGGGGGCGGCGCGCCGGGCTCCCTCCCGGTGCCGGAAGAGGGGCCACCTGATTCCCCCGGAGCGCGGCACCTGCGCCACCTGTGGCGGCGCGCCCCTGGCGTGTCCGGACTGTGGCCGGCGGCTCGCCCGGGTGGTGACACGTGCCAGCCCGGTGGAGGTCTGCCCTCATTGCGAGGGCCTCTGGTTGGACGCGGGGGGCTACGCGCGGCTGGAGGGGGTGACGGACCTCCAGGCGGCTCCCGCCAGCGTGGGGAAGACTTCCATCCAGACATGCTCGGCCTGCGCTGACACGATTCAGGCAGACATGTTCGTGCATGAGGGAGATGTCTATTGTTCCCGCTGCCGGCCTCCCGGCGCCGTGCCCCGGCGACGGTAGAAGGCGCCTCGGAGCGCGTCGCCGTTCAAATGCAGACATTCCGGCCCGACGCATCGCGGCAATTGACGCGCCGCAACACCCTCTGGGGGAATCGAAACGTTTGCGGAAGTCGAATTGGAGGGCTTCTTCTGCTGGAGATTCGTGGTAATCAACGATGCGTGGAGGAGGTCCGAGAGGACACTCCCTCGCGCAGCCGATCCCCCACAGCCCCTGCGGACCCACCCGCTCCGTCCCCGGAGCGGGCCCAAGCCCAAGACATCTTCATCGCGGAGAATCAAGCGCCGTGCGTCATCTCTTGAAGAACCTGGGGCTCTATGCCCTCGCCGCGTGGGCGTCGCTCACGCTCAATTTCATCATCCCCCGGATGATGCCGGGAGACCCCGCGTCGGCGATGTTCGCGCGCTTCGCGGGTCAGCTTCAGCCCGAGGCCATCGAGGCCCTGCGCGCGGCGTTTGGCTTCACCAACGAGCCGCTGCTGCAGCAATACTTCACATATCTGTCCCATATGTTCCAGGGGGATCTGGGCATCTCCGTGGCGTATTTTCCGTCGTCGGTGACGGAGGTCATCGGCACGGGGTTGGGGTGGACGCTGCTGTTGTCGGGCACCGCGGTGCTGATCAGCTTCGGGCTGGGCTCGCTGCTCGGGGTGGTCGCCACCTGGCGGCGCGGCGGCTGGCTGGACTCCACGCTGCCCCCGCTGTTGAGCTTCCTGGGCGCCTTTCCCTACTTCTGGCTGGCGATGGTGCTGCTCTACGGGCTGGGCTACACGCTGGGCGCCTTCCCGCTGCGCCATGCCTACAGCGACATGCTCGCGCCGGAGCTCAGTGGCGAGTTCATCGGGAGTGTGGCCGAGCACATGGTGCTGCCCGCCCTGTCGATCGTGATCGCCTCGCTGGGCGGCTGGATGCTCGGCATGCGCAGCTCGATGGTGGGGGTGCTGGCCGAGGACTACATCTCGCTGGCCAACGCCAAGGGCCTGTCGCAGGGGCGCATCATGTTCCACTACGCCGCGCGCAACGCCCTGCTGCCCAACATCACCGGGTTCGGCATGGCCATTGGCTTCGTGCTGTCCGGCTCGTTGCTCACCGAGATCGTGTTTTCGTATCCCGGTCAGGGCTACCTGCTCATCCAGGCGGTGCGCAATCAGGACTACCCGCTCATGCAGGGCATCTTCCTGACGATCACCCTGGCGGTGCTGGGCGCCAATCTGCTCGTGGACATCCTCTATGTATGGCTCGATCCCCGGACGCGTGCGCGCTGACGGGAGTCGAGGGCGGGAGCCTACAATGCAAGTCGCGAATCAAAGTGTGAGTGCGCAGATTGGCGAGGCGGGCGTGAAGCCGGCGGCCCGGAGGAGTCCGCGCACGGGACTGCTCTGGCAATTGCTGAGCAATCGCAAGGCGTCGGTGGGGGTGGGCCTGGTGCTCTTCTTCATCGCGATGGCGCTCGTCGGTCCGCTGCTCGTGTCGCATGATCCGGGTGCGTTCGTGGGTGCCCCGAACGAGGCCCCCTCGGCCGAGTTCCTCTTCGGCACGACGGGGCAGGGTCAGGACGTGCTGGCGCAGACGGTGGCGGGCGCGCGCACGTCGCTCGCGGTGGGCTTCATCGTGGGCCTGGTCGTCATGGTGATTGGCGCCATCATCGGCATGACGGCGGGCTACTTCGGGGGCTGGGTGGACAGTGTCCTGTCGCTGCTCACCAACGTGTTCCTCATCATCCCCGGTCTGCCCATGACGGTGGTCATCGCGGCCTACCTGCGGCCCGGGCCCGTCACCATCGGCGTGGTGCTGGTGGTCACCGGTTGGGCCTGGAACGCGCGCGTGCTGCGCTCGCAGATGCTCGCGCTGCGCGAGAAGGACTTCGTGTCCGCCGCGCTCGTGAGCGGCGAGGGCCACCTGCGCATCATCTTCCGGGAGATCCTCCCCAACATGACGTCGCTCTTGATGAGCGGCTTCATCTCCGCGACCGTCTACGCCATTGGCGCCCAGGTGGGCCTGGAGTTCCTGGGCATCGGCGACGTGGGCGTGGTCACCTGGGGGACGAACCTCTACTGGGCGAGCAACAACGCGGCGATGCTGACGGGCGCGTGGTGGACGGTGGTTCCCACGGGCCTGTGTGTCGCGCTCATCGCGTTCGCGCTCGTGCTCATCAACTTCGCGATCGACGAGATGACCAACCCCCGGCTGCGCACGGATCGCGGTTGGACGCGCATGCTCAAGCTCAACAAACTGGAAGAGGGTCTGTCGACCCCGGTGGTGAAGCGCCATGTCCGCTAACGCAATCGCGACCGCCCCCGCGCAGCCGCTGCTTTCGGTGCGGGACTTGCGGGTGGAGTACATGACGCCCGCCGGGCCCGTGTGCGCCGTGGATGGGGTGTCCTTCGAGATCGGTCGCGGCGAGGTGCTCGGGCTGGCGGGCGAGTCGGGCAGTGGCAAGTCCACCGCGGCCCAGGCGCTGCTGCGGCTCTTGCGCCCGCCCGCGATGATCACCGGCGGCGAGGTGATCTTCGACGGCCAGGACGTGCTCGCGATGAACAACGAGCAGCTGCGCCAGTTCCGCTGGAGCAAGATGTCGTTCGTGTTCCAGAGCGCGATGAACGCCCTCAACCCGATCCTCACGATCGGCGAGCAGATCGCGGACGCCATCCAGGCGCACGTGCCGATGAAGCAGGCGCAGGCGCTGGAGAAGGCCGCCTCGCTGCTCAAGCTCGTGGGCATCGACAGCTCGCGACTGTCGAGCTACCCGCACCAGCTGTCGGGCGGCATGCGCCAGCGCGTGGTGATCGCCATCGCGCTCGCGTTGGATCCGCCGCTGATGATCATGGACGAGCCCACGACGGCGCTCGACGTGGTGGTGCAGAAGGAGATCCTCCAGCAGATCACCGAGCTGAAGAACAAGCTGGGCTTCTCCATCCTGTTCATCACGCACGACCTGTCGCTGCTGCTCGAGTTCTCCACGCGCATCGCCATCCTGTACGCGGGGCGGGTGGTGGAGACGGCCACCGCGAGCGAGCTGTTCCACACGCCCAAGCACCCGTACACCAAGGGGCTGTTGAGCTCGGCGCCCTCGCTGCGCGGGCCGCGGGGCAAGCTCATGGGCATTCCGGGCTCGCCGCCGGACATGCGCGTTCCGCCTCCGGGCTGCCGCTTCAACCCCCGCTGCCCGCAGGTGATGGCTCACTGCCGGACCGAAGAGCCCAAGGTGAGCACGTTCGGATCCCACCACCTCAGCGTCTGCCACCTCCACGCCCCATGACCACCCCCGCTCCCGAGCGTCAGCCGCTCCTCGAGGTCAAGAACCTCACCAAGTACTTCAACGTGGGCGGTGGCTTCAAACCGAAGCGCCTGCGCGCCCTCAACGACATCTCCTTCTCGCTCCACGAGCGCGAGGTCATCGCGCTGGTGGGGGAGTCGGGCAGTGGCAAGAGCACCATCGCGCGGCTGATCGCGCGGCTCATGCCCGTGTCCGGAGGGGAGATCCGCTTCAAGGGCCGCAACGTCCTCGCCGATGAGCCGAAGCACGCGTCGCGGGACTACCGCTCGCTCGTGCAGATGATCTTCCAGGATCCCTTCGGCTCGTTGAACCCGGTGCACACGCTCGGCTACCACCTCGAGCGGCCGTTGATGCTGCACAACAAGGCCCGGAGTGACGAGGAGTTGCGGGCGCGCGTGCACGAGCTGCTCACGACGGTCGATCTCAACCCGGCCGCGGAGGTCGCGGAGAAGCACCCGCACCAGCTCTCGGGTGGACAGCGCCAGCGCGTGGCGATCGCGCGTGCCCTGGCGCCCGAGCCCTCCGTCATCCTGGCCGACGAGCCCATCTCCATGCTGGACGTGTCCATCCGGGTGGGCGTGCTCAACCTGATGGAGCGCCTCAAGGAGGAGCGGGGCATCTCCTACCTGTACATCACGCACGACCTGGCGAGCGCGCGCTACTTCGCGGACCGCACCATGGTGCTGTACGCGGGGAACCTGGTGGAGAGCGCGCCGAGCGAGGAGCTGATGCAGCGCCCGGCGCACCCCTACACCCAGCTGCTGCTGTCGGCGGTGCCGGATCCGACCACCCCCATGACGGGGGAGTTCAAGGCCAGGCCGGGCGCGCCCGTGCTCATCGATCCGCCTCCGGGCTGCCCGTTCGCCGCGCGCTGCCCCCACGTCATGCCCGTCTGCCGCGAGCAGATGCCGGGCAGGACACAACTGGACGCGAGCCGTTGGGTGAGCTGCCACCTTCACGGTCAGGGCACCGAGGCCGCGCCGCAGAAGGCCGCCGAGGCGTAGCGTCCTTCCGTCTTCCCTCCATCATCAGGGCGCCGCTCCGGAGAAGTCCGCCGAGGCCTGGCGCCCTTGTTTCTTCCCTCGATCAAGAGGCTCCAGCACACGCATGGCACTCATCAGCTTCCCGAAGGATTTCCTCTGGGGTACCGCCACCTCCTCGTACCAGATCGAAGGCGCCGCCATGGAGGACGGGCGGGGCGAGTCGATCTGGGATCGCTTCTCCAAGACGCCCGGCAAGGTGGGCGATGGGACGAACGGCGACGTGGCGTGTGATCACTATCACCGCTATCGCGAGGACATCGCGCTGATGAAGAGCCTGGGGATGCAGGCCTACCGCTTCTCGGTGGCGTGGCCTCGCATCCTGCCCACGGGCCGGGGCAAGGTGAACCCGAAGGGGCTCGACTTCTACAACCGCCTGGTGGACGGGCTGCTCGAGGCGGGCATCACCCCGTTCGTGACGCTCTACCACTGGGATCTCCCCCAGACGCTGCAGGATCAGGGCGGCTGGCCCCGGCGCTCCACCGCCGAGGCGTTCGTCGAGTACACGGAGGTCGTCGCGCGCGCTCTCGGGGATCGGGTGAAGAACTGGATCACCCACAACGAGCCCTGGTGCATCAGCCTGCTCAGCCACGAGAAGGGCCTGCACGCGCCGGGCCTCAAGGACTTCCGGCAGGCGCTCGCGGCGAGCCACCACGTGCTGCTGTCGCATGGCTGGGCGGTGCCCGTCATCCGCGCCGCGAGCCCGGGTGCCCAGGTAGGCATCACGCTCAACCTGTCGCCCGCGGAGCCCGCCTCGCCGAGCGCCGCCGACTACGATGCGTTCCGCCACCACGACGGCTACTTCAACCGCTGGTTCCTGGATCCGCTCTACGGGCGTCACTACCCGGCGGACATGATCGCGGACTACGTCAAGGCCGGACACCTGCCGTCCGAGGGCTTCACGGTGGTGCAGCCGGGAGACCTCGAGGCGATCGCGGTGGACACCGACTTCCTCGGCGTCAACTACTACAACCGCGCGGTGCTGCGCAGCGACAAGGTGCCCGAGGAGAAGAACCACCCGCGCACGGTGCACCTCGCGCCCGAGTCGGAGTGGACGGAGATGGGCTGGGAGGTCCACCCGGACAGCCTGCGCAAGCTGCTCACGCGGCTGCACGTCGACTACGGGCCGCGCAAGCTGTACGTGACGGAGAACGGGGCGAGCTTCTCGACTCCTCCGGACGACAAGGGCCGGGTGCCCGACGAGAAGCGGCTCAACTTCCTGCGCGACCACTTCCTCGCGGCCCGCAAGGCGATGGACGCGGGCGCGCCGCTGGCCGGCTACTTCGTCTGGTCCTTCATGGACAACTTCGAGTGGGATCGCGGCTACCTGCAGCGCTTCGGCATCGTCTGGGTGGACTACAAGACCCAGCAGCGCATCCCCAAGGACAGCGCGCTCTGGTACCGGGACGTCATCAAGGCCAACGGCGTGCAGGTGCCCTGAGTCCCCGCGTCGTCTCTCCAGCGGCGCGGCACGGGGGTTTCCGCTAACCTCGGAGACTCCTCGTGCCCATGTCCCGCTCGACTCCTCCCCGTTCCTCCCCGCTCACCGTCGGCCTCGCGCTGGTGTCGTCCCTCGTGGGCTGTGTCCACGCGCCGGGCCCCCGCGAGGTGGCCACGGCCTATGTCCGGGCCCTGGAGGAGAACCGGCTGGAGGCGGCTTCCGCCCTGACGAGCTTGCCCCCCGAGGAGCGCGCCACGT
Source organism: Cystobacter fuscus DSM 2262 (assembly GCF_000335475.2). Taxonomy (NCBI): domain Bacteria; kingdom Pseudomonadati; phylum Myxococcota; class Myxococcia; order Myxococcales; family Archangiaceae; genus Cystobacter; species Cystobacter fuscus. The sequence continues at coordinate 125,809 of NZ_ANAH02000025.1, forward strand.
TCCTCTCGCACTACGCGGACGCCGAGGCGCGGCGGGCGCGGATCTCCCAGGTGCGCGCGGCCCTTCCCGCGCTCCGGGCCCAGGGCCCCTCGCTGTCCCTCATCGAGTCGAAGGAGGGCTGGCGGGTCGTCGAGGAATCCCCCCAGGACGCGCCCCGGGCCAGCCTGACGCGGTTCCTCGACGCGACGGAGGCCGCCGACTGGGAGACCGCCTGGTCGCTCCTGTCCTCTTCCCTGCGGGCCCGGTACACCCCGGAGCGGCTGCGCGAGGACTTCCAGCGCGAGCCCCTGGCGGCCGAGAGGGTGCGCCGGGCGCGACTCGCGGTGAAGGGCCCGGTGGAGGTGACGGAAGGGGGGGCGGCGTTCCCCCTGGGGGAGCAACGGGCGGTGCGGCTCACGCGGGAGGCGGGCGAGTACCGGGTGGAGGCGCTCGAATGAGGCGGCGTGCATCCGGGCCGGTGGGAGATTAGAGGAGGTTGACACCACCGGGCCCGCTGGCTATTGCGCGCCCCATCCGAGGGCCGTCCCCCGCCCTCGGGGTTCCACAAGGATTCAGGTACTCCAGATGAGCGTTTCCGAGCGCGACATCCTCGCGGCGATGTCGAAGGTGATGGATCCCGAGCTGCACATCGACCTCGTGAAGGCCGGGATGGTGAAGGACGTCCGCGTGGAGGGCGACAAGGCGAAGCTGAAGATCGAGCTGACCACGCCCGCCTGCCCGATGAAGGGGAAGATCCAGGCGGACGCGGAAGCGGCGCTCAAGCAGGTGCCGGGCCTCAAGACGTTCGACATCGAGTGGGGCGCGCAGGTGCGCTCGACGCCCGCCGGCATGGGAGGCCCCCAGGGCCAGGCGCTGCTGCCCCAGGTGAAGAACGTGATCCTCGTGGGCGCGGGCAAGGGCGGGGTGGGCAAGAGCACCGTGTCGGTGAACCTGGCCACGGCCCTGGCGCGCGATGGCGCCACGGTGGGCCTGCTCGACGCGGACTTCTACGGCCCGTCCATTCCCCTGATGACGGGCATCACCGAGAAGCCCACGAGCCCGGACGGCAAGACGCTGCTGCCCATGGAGAAGCACGGCCTCAAGGTGATGTCCATCGGCTTCCTCGTGGAGGCGGAGCAGGCGCTCATCTGGCGCGGGCCCATGCTGCACGGGGCGCTGATGCAGCTCATCCGCGACGTGCGCTGGGGCGAGCTGGACTACCTCATCCTGGACCTGCCCCCGGGCACGGGTGACGTGGCGCTGACGCTGTCCCAGTCGGTGCGGGCCGCGGGCGCGGTGCTGGTGACGACGCCTCAGGACGTGGCGCTCGCGGACGTGGTGCGCGCCAAGCAGATGTTCGACAAGGTTCACATTCCCGTGCTGGGCATCGTGGAGAACATGAGCCAGTTCATCTGCCCGAACTGCTCGCACGCCACGCACATCTTCAACCGGGGTGGCGGCCAGAAGGCGGCGCAGATGTTCAGCATCCCCTTCCTGGGGGAGATCCCGCTCGACTTGAAGATCCGCGAGTCGGGTGACGCGGGTGTGCCCGTGGTGCTCAGCGCGCCGGACAGCCCCGAGGCCCTGGCCTTCCGGACGATGGCGCGCAACATCGCCGGCCGCGTCTCCACCGAGAACATGCGCGTGGCGGTGAAGCTCCCGGTGGTACGCTAGCCGCCTCCCCGTCCCCCCACGAGGCCCCCCGATGACGACCGGCAAGGAACCCGACAAGGACTTCGATCCGCTGCTCGATGAAGGGCAGGACAGGGGCGAGGGGTCTCGCGCGGGGTTCGTGCCCGAGTTCATGCGCAAGGTGGCCGTGGCGGGGCTGGGCGCCCTCTTCATGACGGAGGAGGGCCTGCGCGCGATGGCCGGCCAGCTCAAGCTGCCCAAGGAGGTGCTCGGCTACGTGCTCGGGCAGGCGGAGAAGACGAAGGACGAGGTGGGCCGGGTCGTCTCCGAGGAGCTGCGGCGCTTCCTCCAGTCGGAGAAGCTGCGCGACGAGGTGCTCAAGCTCCTGTCGGGGATGACCATCGAGGTGAAGGCGCAGATCCGCCTGGTGCCCGCGGACAAGGACGACAAGGAGCAGAAGGAGCAGGCCGAGCCGCCCCTGCGCACCAAGATCGCCATCTCCGAGTTGGGCACGCGCCGGGGCGGCAAGAAGGCCGCCGCGAAGAAGGAGTAGGGCGGGTGCAGGACGAGGCAGGGAAGCGGGACTGGCGTCGGCATCCTCTCGTGCGGCGGCTGCCGTTGCTGCTGCTCCTGGCGCTGGGCCTGTGGTGGTGGAAGGGCTCGGACGTGCCCGAGCGCGAGCTGGTGTGGTGGCTGGAGGGCCCGGGCTGGAGCGACGTCCGCGCGCTCGACGTGCAGGTGAAGGACGCGCAGGGCGAGCTGCTCAAGCGCGTGACGCTCACCTTCCCGAGCGGCCCCCCGGCGTCACTCACCGTGAAGGCGGAACTGGCCGCCGGGACGTACGAGGTGTGGGTGTTTCCCCGGGGACAGCACGGACCGTCCCTGCCCCCCCGCGTGGAGCATCTGACACTGGGAACCGAGGATCTCCGGGTGGAGCGGAACCTGAGGATGGCCAGGAGTCGTTGACCGGTGGGGGGGCGAGGGCTATAGCCCGCCCGGTTCCAAACCGCTCGAAAGAGGTCGCGAACGCCATGGCAACGGAGCACGTCGTCGTCGTCGGGGCAGGACAGATGGGGTCGGGCATCGCCCAGGTGGCGTTGCAGGCGGGCCTGCGCGTCACGCTGGTGGATGTGTCGAAGGACGGACTCGCCAAGGGGGCCGAGCGCATCCGCGCGGGCCTCAAGAAGCTCGCGGACAAGGGCAAGCTGGACGAGACCCGGCTCCAGGCGGCGTACGCGAACCTGGCCACCGCCGAGCGCGCCACCGAGGTGCAGGGCGTGGACTTCGCCGTCGAGGCGGTGACGGAGAACGAGGAACTCAAGCGCCGCATCTTCGTGGAGCTGGACGGCGTGGTGAAGCCGGGGGGCATCATCGCCACCAACACCTCGTCCATCTCCATCACCCGCATCGCCGCGGCGACGAAGCGTCCGGAAAACGTCATCGGCATGCACTTCATGAACCCGGTGCCGATCATGCAACTGGTGGAGATCATCCGGGGCGCGGCCACCTCCGAGTCGACGTACCAGACGACGCGGGCGCTCGCGGAGAAGATGGGCAAGACGACGGTGGTGTCCAAGGACTTCCCGGGCTTCATCGTCAACCGCATCCTCATCCCCATGCTCAACGAGGCGTGCTTCGCGCTGATGGAGGGGGTGGGCTCGGTGGAGGACATCGACACGGCGATGAAGCTGGGCACCAACCAGCCCATGGGCCCGCTGCAACTGGCGGACTTCATCGGCCTGGACACCGTGCTCTACATCGCCGAGGTGCTCCACAAGGGCCTGGGCGACGACAAGTACCGCCCGAGCCCCCTGCTGCGCCAGTACGTGGACGCGGGCTGGTATGGCAAGAAGAGCGGCCGCGGTTTCTACACGTATTAGGACGAGGGACACACCATGGCCTACGAGAACATCCGGCTGGACACCGAGGGCGCCGTCGCCGTCCTCACCATCGACCGCCCCAAGGCGCTCAACGCCCTCAACACCCAGACGTTCCTCGAGATGGAGTCGGCGCTGCTGCTCCTGCCCTCGCAGGTGCGCGCGCTCATCGTCACCGGCGGGGGCGACAAGGCCTTCGTGGCGGGAGCGGACATCGCGGAGATGGCCACCATCGGCTCGGCGCAGGCGCGGGAGTTCTCCGCGCTCGGCCATCGCGTCATGCACCTGCTCGAGCGGCTCACCATGCCGACGATCGCCGCGGTGAACGGCTTCGCGCTCGGCGGCGGATGTGAACTCGCGCTCGCGTGCGACCTCATCTACGCGTCGGACAAGGCGAAGCTGGGGCTGCCCGAGGCCAGCCTCGGCGTCATCCCGGGCTTTGGCGGCACCCAGCGCCTGGCGCGCGCGGTGGGCAAGATGCGCGCGAAGGAACTCATCTTCACCGGCGACCGGCTGGACGCGGCCAAGGCCAAGGAGATTGGCCTGGTGCTCGAGGTGCTTCCCGCCGACCAGCTCCTCGCGCACTGCAAGGCGGTGGCGAACAAGCTCATCAAGAACGGCCCCATGGCCCTGTCCCAGGCCAAGCGCGTCATCGAGATCGGCGCCGATCAGGATCTCCGCACGGCCAACGAGCTGGAGAGCCAGGCGTTCGGCGTGCTCTTCGGCTCCGAGGACCAGAAGGAAGGCATGAAGGCCTTCCTGGAGAAGCGCCCGGCGGTCTTCTCCGGCCGGTAGACGGCCCGGCGGGTGCTCGGGTGCCCCGCCTTTCAGCCAACCCTGTTTCCGGGGCCCATGGCCCGTACTATGTACCCCGCGTCTTTCCCCCAGGAGTGTCATGAACTTCGAGCCGAGCGACATCCAGCGTGAGATCCAGCGGGTATGCCGCGAGTTCGCCGCGCGCGAGCTGACCCCCAACGCCCGCAAGTGGGACGAGCACCACCAGTGGCCCACCGAGGCGGTGAAGAAGCTGGCGGAGCTGTCCCTGATGGGCGTGGCGGTGCCCGAGGAGTACGGCGGCGCGGGCCTGGACAACGTCTGTTACGCCATGGCCATGGAGGAGATCAGCCGCGGCTGTGCCTCCACGGGCGTCATCATGAGCGTGAACAACTCGCTCTACTGCGATCCGGTCAAGCGCTACGGCACCGAGGAGCAGAAGAAGGAGTTCCTCACGCCGTTCGCCCGGGGTGAGAAGCTCGGCTGCTTCGGCCTCACCGAGCCCGAGGCGGGCAGCGACGCGGCCGCCCAGAAGACCACGGCGGTGCGCAAGGGCGACGAGTACATCATCAACGGCTCGAAGAACTGGATCACCAACGGCCCCAAGGCCGACGCCATCGTGCTGTTCACGATGACGAACAAGGAAGCGGGCAACCGGGGCATCAGCGCGTTCCTCGTGCCCACCAACACGCCGGGCTTCGTCCGGGCCGAGCCCGACAAGAAGATGGGCATCAGCGCGGCGCACTCGTGCAGCATGTTCTTCGAGGACATGCGCGTGCCGGCACGCAACATGCTCGGTAAGGAAGGCGATGGCTTCAAGGTGGCGATGAGCACGCTGGACGGCGGGCGCATCGGCATCGCGGCGCAGGCGCTGGGCATCGCGCGCGCGGCCTTCGAGGAGGCGGTGCGTTACTCGGGCGAGCGCAAGAGCTTCGGCAAGGCCATCCGCGAGCACCAGGCCATCCAGTTCATGATCGCCGACATGGCCACGGAGATCGACGCGGCGCGGCTGCTGGTGCTGCGCGCGGCGCTGCTCAAGGATCAGGGCGTGCGCCACTCCACCGAGAGCGCCATGGCCAAGCTCTACGCGAGCGAGATGGCCAGCCGCGTGGCGAACAAGGCCCTGCAGGTGCACGGCGGCATGGGCTACTCGAAGGAGATGGACGTGGAGCGCCACGTGCGCGACGCGCGCATCACCGAAATCTACGAGGGGACGAGCGAGATCCAGCGCATCGTCATCTCGGCCAATCTGCTCAAGGACTAGGGAGTCGACAGCTCATGAAGCGACCGTTGATCACGATGGCGGTGGTGTTGTCGGCGGGCCTGGCGCTGGCGCAGGGCGCGGTGGGCAAGAAGGGCGCGGCCGCGCCCTCGGACGCGGGCACCCCGGCCGCCGAGCCGGGTGGCTCGGGGAAGAAGGCCGCGCCGCCGGCCCGGCCGCAGCCGCCGGACGTCACCAAGCTGCCCTTCACCCCGGACTCCATCCGCATGGTGATGAACTACTACTCGCGGGACATCCAGGATTGTTACGAGGAGATCCTCGCGAGGAAGGGCAGCAATGTGGAGGAGGGCCGCATCCTGACGACCTTCACCATTTCGCCCGACGGCTTCGTGCGCAACGCCCAGGTGGCCAAGGCGGGCACGACGATCAAGAACCAGCGGCTCAACGAGTGCGTGGTGAACGTGCTCACCAGCATCACGTTCCCCGAGCCCTCGGACAAGAAAGAGCATCCGATCGAGTACCCGTTCAACCTCAAGGCCATCAAGTAGGAAGCCCCCCGTGAACCACGAACTCACCGAGACCCAGACGCTCATCCGGGACACCGCGCGCAAGTTCGCGCGCGAGCGGGTGGCGCCCCAGGCGCGCACCTTCGATCGCGAGGAGACCTTCGCCACGGAGCTGTACCGGGAGCTGGCCTCGCTCGGGCTCATGGGGGTGAACATCTCCGCGAAGTACGGCGGCGCCGAGGCGGGCGTCGTGGCGTACTCGCTGGCGATGATGGAGATGTCGGCGGCATGCGCATCGACGTCGGTGACCATGGCCGTCACCAACATGTGCGCCGAGCTCATCCACACGTACGGCACCGACGCGCAGCGCGAGAAGTTCGTGACGCGGCTGACGTCGGGCGAGGCGGTGGCGGGCTCGTTCGCGCTCTCCGAGCCGCACGCGGGCTCGGATCCGCGCGCCATGCGCACCACGGCGGTGCGGCGTGGGGACACGTGGGTGCTCAACGGCAGCAAGCAGTGGATCACCTCGGGCGAGTACGCGGGGGTGATGGTGGTGTGGGCGCAGACGGGAGGGCAGGGGGGCAAGGGCATCTCCGCCTTCATCGTGGAGGGCGGCACGCCGGGGCTGCACGTGGGCAAGCACGAGGACAAGATGGGCCTGCGCGCGTCCAACACGGTGAGCCTCACCTTCGAGGACTGTGCCATTCCCGCGGCCAACCTCCTGGGCAAGGAGGGGGACGGCTTCAAGCTGGCGATGATCGCCCTGGACGGTGGGCGGATTGGAATCGCCTCGCAGGCGTGTGGCGTGGCCCGGGCGGCGCTGGAGGCGAGCGTGCGCTACGCGAAGGACCGCAAGGCGTTCGGCCAGGCGATTGGCGAGTTCCAGGGCGTGCGCTTCATGATGGCGAACATGGCCACGGAGCTCGAGGCGGCGGAGCTGCTCACGCTGCGCGCGGCGACCCTCAAGGAGGAGGGCAAGCCCTTCACCCGCGAGGCCTCCATGGCGAAGCTGTTCGCCAGCGAGATGTCCAACCGAGTGGTGGACAAGGCGGTGCAGATCCACGGCGGCTACGGCTACATCGACGAGTTCCCCGTGGAGCGCTACTTCCGCGACGCGCGCGTGCAGACCATCTACGAGGGCACCAGCGAGGTGCAGCGCCTGGTGATCGCCCGCGAGACGTTCAAGCTGCTCGGCTGAGTGGAGCGGCGCACTCGTTGTTCAATGGGGTGGCACCGTGCTCAAGAGGCTGCGCCTCGAGGACTTCAAGAGCTTCGTCGATGAGGACGTCCCGCTCGCCCCGTTGACGTTGCTCCTTGGGGCCAATGCCTCCGGCAAGAGCAACTTCCTGGACGCGTTGCAGTTCCTGCACGCCAACTCGTTCGACCTCGATCTCGAACAGATCCTCAATGGAGAGCAGCGCGTCTCCCCTGATGCGTGGCGAGGACTGCGCGGGGGCGCCTCAGAGGCCGCGCGGCTGGGAACTTCGCGGTTCACGCTCGAGAGCGACTGGACCGTGGTTCTTCTGGATATTGAGTTCTCGGCCAGTTCCGTTGGCCGACGGCTCATCGACAATCCGTACCGAGAGATCTCCCTCGACATCACCCATCGAATGGCCTGTCGGACAGCTCCTCAACCGCTCTTGGAGGAGGAGCGCCTTTCTCATGAGGGAGGAGGAACTGCGAGGACAGGGGCCCTTCGAGGTGATCGCATCGAGGTGAGCGTGCTGCCACCAGGGGCTGATACTGCTGAGTCCGAGACAAGGCTCGTTAGCGCGCACCGGAGCGTGTTTCCGTTGAATCAGCAGGTGCCACGCGCTGACAAGATGTTGCTCCCCTCAATGGCACTCGCTGAGGCGTTTTCTCAAATCGAGTTCCTGAACATCCAGCCCTCGGCGATGCGCGGCTACGGCCGCAGGAATGCGCCTCTTGGAGGCGAGGGACGGAACATCTCCGGAGTCCTTGCCCAACTCTGCGATGATGCCGAGACCAAGCGAGCGATCACGGACTGGCTGGCCGAGTTCTGCGCGCCTGAGATCACCGACATCGACTTCGTGGAGGTCAAGGAACTGGGTGATGTCATGGCCATGTTCGTCGAGAAGAGTGGACGGCGGGTGTCCGCGAGGAGCGCTTCAGATGGGACGCTTCGTTTTCTCGGAACCCTCCTGGCCCTCCGGCTCGCGCCCAGGGACTCGGTCATCCTCCTGGAGGAACTCGATTCGGGCTTGCATCCGACCCGCATCAAGTTGCTGGTGGAGTACCTGGAAACGGTGACCCGCGAGCGCGGCATCCAGGTCATCGCGACCACCCATTCCCCCGTCATCCTCCAGTGGTTGAGTCAGCAGACCCTGCGCGACAGCCTCGTCTTCGGCCGGGTTCCCGAGCACGAGGGCACGCTCGTGCGTCGCCTGGGAGACCTGCCGCACTTCGACGAAGTGGCCCAGCACAAGAGCATTGACGAGCTGTTCACCACGGGCTGGATGGAGATGGCCCTGTGAAGGTGCTCGTCGTCCCAGAGGACCCGACGCTCGACCAGTACATCCTCAAGCCCATCGTCGAGCGGCTTCTGGCCGACCTCGGGAAGCAGGCGCGGGTCCAGGTTCTCTCCAAGCCTCGACTGCGCGGCGTTGCTCAGGCTCTTGATGCCGCCATCATCGCGGACATCATTCAGACCTGGAGGATGATCGACCTGTTCCTGATCATGGTGGACCGCGACGGCGATCCCAAGAGACTGGAACGAGCCACCGCGCTGGAGAGCACTCAGCAGCGGCTCTTCGTCTGCCTCGCCATCGAGGAGATCGAGGTCTGGATGCTCGCGGCCCATCGGGACACCCTGTCCGAGGCATGGAGCGAGATTCGCCGGGAACACCACCCCAAGGAGCGCTACGCCCATCCGTTTCTCGCCGAGCGGGCGCCCAAATTCGACCCGGGTGACGGACGCGTCTGGGCCATGCGCGAACTCGCCGGGAAGTGGAAGGGTGTCCTGAGCGCGTGTGATGAACTCGAGGGGCTCAAGCACCGGCTCCACGAGTGGATGCAACGAGGGACGGAACGCACGTAGCGCGGCCGCACTCTCTTCGTGGCGCTCAACGCCCTCGGGGCGGTTCCAATCCGAGGGCGGCGTCGAGGAGCGCGGCGAGCACGGCGCGAAAGCGCGCATCCGCCTGGGCGTACTCGGTTCGCCCGAGCCCCGGCAGCAGCATGTGCCGGGCGAGCGTGTACCCCTGCGCGGCGCACAGCCCCACGAGCAGCGTCATCTCCAGGGCCTCGCGCGACGGGGGCGGCAGCCCCTGCACCGTGGCGACCCGGTCCACCTGAGACTCCAGCACATCCATCACCCGGCGCAGTCCCTGGCCCAGGGCCAGGTGCTCGCCACGCCCGGTGAGCAACGCCCACGCCATCAACCGGACGTTCCCCTCGTCCTGGAGGAGCGGCGAGAAGAGTTCCAGCCACTGGGCGATGTCGGGAGGCTCCCTGGACTCGAGCATCCGTTGCCAGAAGCCGTCCGCCAGGAGCCGGGCCCGGCGCTGGAACACCTCGCGCACCAGCGACTCGTAAGTGCCGAAGTAGTGGGTGACGAGCCCGTGGCTCACCCCCGCGGCGCGCGCCACCGCCTGCAGTCCCACCCCGTCCGGCCCCCGTTCACTCAGCAGCGACTCGGCCGCCTCGAGGATGGCCTCCCGCGCCTGCTCGGGGGAGCGGCGCCGGGAGGGGGAGGGGGAACGGGAAGCGCGCGGGGTCTTCTCGCGACGGGCGGGGCGCCTGGTGGCCATCGCGCGCCAACCTACCTTCCGCCCCCTCCCGCCACGTGTCCCTCATTGGCGGGGATGACAACGAGCCGACGCTTGTTGGCAGCCGTGCCAGCGAATCCTCCCTCTCGCATCGCCTCGCGGTGCTCATCGTCGCGAGCGTGATGCTCGTGGGGGGGGCCTACACCGCCTCGCGGATGCCGGTCGACGTCTTCCCGGACCTCACGGCGCCCACGGTGACCGTCATCACCGAGGGGCACGGCATGGCTCCCGAGGAGCTCGAGACGCGGGTGACCCTGCCCATCGAGTCCTCCCTCAACGGCGCGCCGGGGGTCAGGCGTGTGCGCTCGGCGACGGGGGTTGGCATCTCGGTCATCTACGCCGAGTTCGACTGGGGAACGGACATCTACCGCGCGCGGCAGACCGTGAGCGAGAAGCTCCAGCTCGTGCGCGACACGCTGCCCGCCGAGGTCGAGGCGCCGGTGCTCGCCCCCATCTCGTCCATCATGGGGGAGATCCTCTTCCTCGCCGTGACGGCCGGGCAGGGAACGGAGATGGAGGCGCGGACGTTCGCGGACTTCACGCTGCGCAGGCGGCTGCTCGCCGTGCCCGGCGTGTCGCAGGTCATCGTGACGGGCGGCGAGCGCAGGCAGTTCGAGGTCGTGCTCCGGCCCGAGCGTCTGGCGGCCCAGGGGGTGACGGTGGGGGAGGTGGTCCGGGCCCTCGAGGAGACGAACACCAACGTGTCGGCGGGCTTCGTGAACGAGGGGGGACAGGAATACCTGGTGCACGGCGTCGGCCGGGTGCGCACGCCCGAGGATGTCGCGGAGACGCTCGTCACCTGGCGCGGGGAGCAGCCCGTCCTCGTGCGTCACCTCGGCGAGGTGCGTATCGGCGCCGCGCCCTCCCGGGGTAAGGGCTCCTTCGGTGGCCAGCCGGCGGTCATCGTCGGCGTGCAGAAACAACCGGGCTCCAACACCCTGGAGCTCACCCGGCGCATCGATCGGGAGCTCGACGAGCTGGCGCGCACGCTGCCCGGGGGAAGGACCCTCCAGCGCGACATCTTCCGCCAGGCGGACTTCATCGAGGTGGCGATTGGCAACGTGCTCGAGGCGCTTCGGGATGGCGTCGTGCTCGTGCTCCTCATCGTCCTCGCGTTCCTGCGCAGCGGGCGCGCGAGTGCCATCACCCTCATCGCCATTCCGCTCTCGCTGGTGACGGCGGTGTTCGCGTTGTCCGCGTTCGGTGCGACCCTCAACACCATGACCCTGGGCGGCATGGCCATCGCCGTCGGCGAGCTGGTGGACGACGCGGTCATCGACGTCGAGAACGTCGTGCGGCGCCTGCGGCAGAACGCGCTGCTGCCCGAGGAGACCCGGCGCCCCGCGCTCGAGATCGTCCTCACCGCCAGCCAGGAGATTCGCGGCAGCATCGTCTTCGCGACGCTCATCGTGGTGCTCGTCTTCCTGCCGCTGTTCTTCCTCTCCGGGGTCGAGGGGCGTCTCTTGCAGCCGCTCGGCATGGCGTACGTGGTGTCGCTCGCCGCCTCGCTCTTCGTCGCCGTGACGCTCACCCCCGTGCTGTGCTCCTACCTGCTGCCCGGCTCGAAGGCCGTCTCCGCCGCGCATGAGCCGCGCTTGTCCCGGTGGCTCAAGCAGCGGTACACGCCGCTGCTCGAGGGCGCCATCCAGCGCTGGCGGCTCGTGGCCTCGGTCTCGTTCGCCTTGTTGGCGACGGCGGGCGTCGCGCTCGCGCTGTCGGGCCGTTCCTTCCTCCCCGAGTTCCGGGAGGGCACGCTGACCATCGCGGCGGTGACGCTTCCTGGCACCTCGCTCGCCGGGTTCGATGCCACCGGGAGGCGCATCGAGCAGATCCTCCTGCGGCATCCCGAGGTGGTCTCCGTCGCGCGCCGCACGGGACGCGCCGAGATGGACGAGCACGCCCAGGGGGTGAATGCCTCCGAGCTCGACGTGAGCCTGCGCGAGACGGAGCGCTCCCGGGAGGAGTTCCTCGAGGCCCTGCGGCGGGACTTCTCGCTGCTGCCGGGGGTGAGCATCACGATCGGCCAGCCCATCTCCCATCGCATCGATCACATGCTCTCCGGCACGCGGGCGAGCATCGCGGTCAAGGTCTTCGGAGACGATCTCGCCGAGCTGCGCCGTGTGGGCACCGAGGTCGAAGCCGCGATGCGAGGGGTGCCAGGCGTGGTGGATCTCTCCCGGGAGCAGCAGGCCGACATCCCCTTCGTGCGCGTCCGCTTCGATCGCGTCGCCATCGCCCGCCATGGCCTGCGCATCGCCGACGTCGCGCGCGCCCTGGAGGTGGGCTCGGGCGTGCACGTCGTGTCTCAGGTGATGGAAGGTCAGGCGGTCTTCGATCTCGTGGTGCGCACCGAGCCGGGCCGGGTCCAGTCCCTCGAGGATCTCCAGGAGTTGCTCGTGACGACGCCGCGCGGAGCCAGGGTTCCCCTGCGAGCGCTCGCGCACGTCCACCGCGACCGGGGACCGAACGAGATCGGCCGCGAGAACGTGCGGCGCAAGTTCGTCGTGAGCTGCAACCTCGCGGGGCGTGACGTCGTGAGCGTGGTGCGCGACATCCAGACGGCGGTGGAGCGCTCGGTGCGCCTGCCGGCCGGCTACCAGATCGTGTATGGGGGGCAGTTCGAGAGCGCGGAAGGCGCCACCCACACCCTGGGGCTGCTCGGCCTCGCGTGCCTCGTGGGCATGTTCGGGCTGCTGTACACGGCGTTCGGCTCGGTGCGTGACGCGGTGCTGGTGATGGCCAACCTTCCCCTGGCGCTCATCGGAGGCGCGGCCGGCGTTCTGCTCCAGGGCGGGGTGCTCTCGATCGCGTCGCTCGTGGGCTTCATCACGCTGTTCGGCATCGCGACGCGCAACGGCATCATGCTCGTCTCGCACATCCGGCACCTGGTCCACGCGGAGGGCGTACGCGACCTCGACGAGGCCGTCCGGCGTGGCGCCCAGGAGCGGCTCGTGCCCATCCTGATGACCGCGCTCGCGGCGGGGCTCGGCCTGGTTCCCCTCGCGCTCTCCGGCGGCGAGCCGGGCAGCGAGATCCAGGCGCCCATGGCCGTGGTGATCCTGTGCGGCCTGTCGAGCTCGACCGCGCTCAACATGTTCGTCGTGCCCGCCCTGTACCGCCACTTCGGCGCGCTGGCGCGTGACGCGAGCCGGGAAGGAGCCGGGCTCCCCCCCGGGGCCGCGTGACGTGGACCGCCAGGGGAGGGCGCCTCGGCCCGCGGCGTCAGGCCTCGGCGCGCGCGTTGAGGATGGCGTGCAGCTGCTTGGACAGCTGCGAGAGCTGGTTGGCCGTCTGCATCGTCTGCGAGGAGGTCGTCTCCGCCTGACGGGCCGTCTGCGCCACCTCGAGGATGGCGGTGTTCACCTGCTCCACCGCCGTCGTCTGCTGCTGGGTGCTCAGCTCGATCTCCCGCGCCACGTCCAGGTTGCTGCGCACCAGCTCCGCGATGCGCCGGAAGTTGCCGGCCACCTCGCTGAACTGCTTGGCGCTGCTCTGCACCGCCTTGGAGCCGTCCTCGGTGGCCATGATGGTGGTGTTGGAGGCGGCGCGGATCTCGTCGATGAGCACGCGGATGTCCTTGGTCGCCCCGCCCACCCGGTCCGCCAGCTTGCGGATTTCATCCGCCACCACGGCGAAGCGCTTGCCGTGCTCGCCCGCGCCCGCGCTTTCAATCGTGGCGTTGATGGCCAGGATGTTCGTCTGCTCGGACAGCTCGTTGATGATGTCCAGGATGCCGCCGATCTCCTGCGAGCGCTTGCCCAGCTCCAGCATGTGCGTGACGATCGCGTCCACCTGGCGGCTCACCACGTCGATGGCCTCCTGGGCGCGCTGCACCGTGTCCTTGCCCGTCTGCGCCGCCCCCGCCGTGTCGTCCGCCACGCGCGCCACCTGTTGGGCGCTGCCGGCGATCTGCCGCGACGTGGACAACAGCTCCTTCACGGTGATGGAGATCTCCGTCGTGGCCGAGGCCTGCTCGCGCGCGCCGGACACCTGCTGCGACGCCGCCGAGTGCAGCTCGGCCGACGAGCCCTGCACCTGGGCGATGGCCGTCTGCAGCTTGCGCTCCAGGCTCCTGCCGATGACCAGCGCCACCAGCGAGGTGAAGAACAGGAGCGCGAGGCCGTCGATCCAGAAGAACCGGTCCAGCTCGGCCGTCTCGTCCGTGCGCCCCTGCTCGCGCGCCGCGAGCTGCTTCTCCTCGTGCTGGAACAACTCGGCGACCGTCCCACGCAGGCTCTCCATCACCCGCGGGCCCTCACTGGTCTTCAGGCGCGCCAGCGCGGCGTCGAGCCCCTGGTCGCGGCGCACGTCGATGTTGGCGCGCAGGCTCTCCAGGCGCTGCGCGGCCAGATCCTTGAACGTGTCCAGCCGCCGCAGTTGCTCGGGGCTGTCGGAGAGCAGCACGCGCAGGGGCTCGAGCTCCCGGGTCAGGGCGGACGACGCCTGGCGGACGGGCTCGAGCGCGCCCTCGTTGCCGGTGATGAGGTAGTCGCGCTGTCCCGACTCCGCGTCCTTGATGATGGAGAAGACCCGCTCGATCTGCCCGAGCGTCTGATGGCTCCGCTCGACGAGGAGCGCGGCGTTCATGAGCTTCTGGGTGCTGTTGCGGGTCAGGAAGATGAAGCACATGATCAACGTCGAGATCAGGAGCAAACCCACGAAGAACTGCCGCCCCACGGTCCATCTCGAAAACATCGTCTCGTCTCCTCGGCCGGGGGTGGTCCCCCCCACACAGCGTTCCCGGAGTGTACGCGAACCGTGGGCGTTCGGCGCGCCCCTCCGCCCGCTCCCTCTGGCCCCACAAAGCGGTTGACGGCCCGTGCGGGCCCGGGGAAGCGTGGGGGATATGGACCAAGACTCGCGGACGCGGCCGTATGCACTGGTGACGGGGGCCTCCAGCGGCATTGGCCGGGAGCTGGCGGTGGTGCTCGCGCGCGAGGGGCACGCGCTGGTGTTGGTGGCCCGGCGCACCGAGCCCCTGCGCGCCCTGGCGGAGCAGCTCGAGCGCGCCCATGGCACTCCGTGTGTGGTGGTGGGCGCGGACCTCGGCATCCCCGAGGGCGTGGCCGAGGTGACGCGCGAGGTGGAGGCGCGGGGGCTCGCCATCGAGGTGCTGGTGAACAACGCCGGCTTCGGCCTGGCCGGCCCCGTCGCCACGCTGCCCGCCGAGTCCCAGTTGGGGATGATCGATTTGAACATCCGGGCGCTCACCGCGCTCACCCGGGCGTTCCTGCCGGGGATGGTGGCCCGGGGCCGGGGCTACGTGCTCAACGTCGCGTCGACGGCGGCCTTCCTGCCGGGCCCCCTCATGGCCGTCTACTTCGCCTCCAAGGCGTACGTGCTGTCCTTGTCCAACGCGCTCCACGAGGAGCTGCGAGGGCAGGGGGTCCGGGTGACGGCCCTGTGCCCGGGCTACACCGAGACGGAGTTCGCCACGCGCGCCTCCGAGCACCAGCGGCCCCGGCTCTTCGGGGGACCGCTCGGCACGGGCAGTGCGCGCCAGGTGGCCGAGATAGGCTACCGGGGCATGAAGCGGGGCCGCGCGGTGGTCATTCCGGGCCTCCTCAACAAGCTGAGCGCCTGGTTCGTGAGGTTCACGCCGCTGGCGCTCAAGCTGCGCATGACCCGCTACCTCAACGGGAGCGGGAAGTAGGGCCCGGGAATCCCCAGGAGTTCCAGGCGTTTGAACGGTGTCCCCGGGTTTCGTTGGCGGAGCAATCAACCTGGGACTTCTCGCGGTGTGATGACGGAGGATGAGCCCCATGTCCCGAGCCCTCCTGTTGAGCCTCCTGGGCCTGCTGACCCTGCCGGGGTGTGCGTCCGGCCCCTGGGAGCGAGCGACGACGCCCCCGCGCCTGACGTGGCCCGCCACCGGGTGGAGCGCGGACAAGCAGGCCCTGCACGTGCTGCGGCGGCTCGCCTTCGGGCCCTCGCCCCGGGACTGGGAGGAGGTGCGCCGCGTGGGCGTCGCGTCCTGGGTGGAGCGGCAGCTGTGGCCCGAGCGCATCCCCGACGAGGCCGTGGAGCGCCAGTTGGCAACCCTGCCAACGGTGACCTTCGGCATGAAGGCGCTCAGGGAGCGCTATCCGCTGCTCCAGGATCATGCGCGGGAGCTGGGGATCCGGCTGGAGACGCAGGAGGATCGGGATCGGCTCACGGAGATGCTGGGAGCGGACATGTTGCCCGGACGCGTGGACCAGGAGCTGCGCACCCAGAAGCTCTTGCGCGCGGTGGACGGCCAGCGCCAGTTGCAGGAGGTGCTGGTGGACTTCTGGTTCAACCACTTCAACGTGTCGGTGGACAAGGGGCCGGTGCGCTGGATGGTGATGTCCTTCGAGCGCGATGCGCTGCGGCCCCACGTCTTCGGGCGCTTCCGCGAGCTGTTGGCGGCCACCGCGCGCCACCCCGCCATGCTCTTCTACCTGGACAACTGGCGCAGCGCGGGCGAGGGCCCCGCACCGGGCAAGGGCGGGGGCAAGAAGAAGGCGTCCACCGGACTCAACGAGAACTACGCCCGGGAGCTGCTGGAGCTGCACACGCTCGGGGTGGATGGCGGCTACTCGCAACAGGATGTGCGCGAGGTGGCGCGGGCCTTCACGGGCTGGACGATCGACGAACCCGATCGCGCGCCCGTCTTCGTCTTCCAGCCCGACATGCACGACGCTGGAGACAAGCACGTGCTCGGCGTGGCGCTGCCGGCGGGGGGGGGACAGGAGGACGGGGAGCGGGTGTTGGACATCCTCGCGCGCCACCCCGCCACCGCGCGCTTCATCGCCACGAAGCTGGCGCGCAAGTTCGTGTCGGAAGCACCGCCCCCGGCACTGGTGGAGCGGCTGGCCCAGGTGTTCCTGCGCACCGAGGGGGACTTGCGCGCCGTGTACTCGGCCCTCTTCACCTCGCCCGAGTTCTGGTCCGACGAGGCCCTGGGCGCGCTGACCAAGACGCCCCTGGAGTTGGTGGTCTCCAGCCTCCGCGCCCTGGGGGCCCGGACGGATGGCGGGCCGGCGCTCTCCCGCGTGGTGGAGCGCATGGGCCAGTCCCTCTACCGCGCCCCCGCGCCCACGGGCTTCCCGGAACACGCGGCCCCCTGGGTGAACACCGGCGCCCTCGTGCAGCGCATCAACTTCGCCCTCGATCTCACCGAGGGCAGGGTGCGGGGCACCCGCGTGGAGTTCCCCTGGGGATGGGCCTCGCCTCCCGCGAACGTGGCGGCGCTCCTGGACTCGCTCGTCCCCCGGCTGCTCTTCGAGCCCCTGTCCGCCGAGACCCGCGCCACGTTGCTCTCCGCGCTCGCGCCCGATTCCATGCCGGATGGGGAGATGCGGCCCCTGGACGTCCGCCGCGCGGCGGGCCTGCTGCTCGGCTCCCCCGAATTCCAGAAGCAGTGAGGTCAACCGCCATGCCGCACCTGTCGCGCCGTCTGCTGCTCCAGGCCTCGGGCCTGTCCCTGCTGGGCCTGGCCACCGCGCCCCCCTTCCTCGCCCGCGCCGCGCAGCAGGTGCCCGGAGGTGAGCGCCGGGTGCTCGTCACGCTCTTCCTGCGCGGAGGGGCGGATGGGCTCTCGTTGGTGGCTCCGGTGGGGGACGCGGACTACAACCGGCTGCGGCCCACGATCGCGCTGCGCGCCACGGGGGAGCGCGCCGCGCTGCGCCTGGATGACACCTTCTGGCTGCACCCGGGGCTCGCCGCGCTGATGCCCCAGTGGAGCGACGGCACGCTCGCGGTGGTGCACGCGGTGGGGCTGCCCCAGGCGATGCGCAGCCACTTCGACGCCCAGGACTTCGTCGAGACCGGGACGCCCGGGGTGAAGTCCACCCACGAGGGCTACCTCAACCGCGTGCTGGCACAGCTCCCCGCGGAGCCGGCGAGTGCCTTTCGCGCCGTGGCGATACAGGACACCCTGCCGCTAGCGCTCGCGGGCACGGCTCCGGCGCTGGCGCTGGAGGCCCTGGCGGACTTCCGGCTGAGAGACCCCCAACGCGGCGCCACCTTCGCGTCCCTCTATGCCGGAGCGGTGGACGAGGCCCTGCGCACCACGGGCGCCGAGGCGAGCGCGGCGCTCGCGCGGGTGCGGGATGACGGCCTGGCGGACATGCCCCCGGCGCACGGAGCGGCCTATCCTCGCTCGCCGCTGGGCAAGCGGCTGCAGGACATCGCGCGGCTCATCCGCGCGGACGTGGGACTCCAGGTGGCCGCCACCGAGATGGGGGGATGGGACACGCACATGGCGCAGGGCATCACGACGGGCCACTTCGCCTCGCGGGCCCGGGAGCTCGGCGAGGCCCTCGGGGCGTTCGTCCAGGACCTGGGGCCGCGGTGGAGCGACGTGCTCGTCGTGGTGATGACGGAGTTCGGCCGCACGGTGAAGGAGAACGGCAGCCGGGGGACGGACCATGGCACGGGGGGCGCGATGCTGGTGCTCGGCGGCGGCGTGCGCGGGAGGCGCGTGGTGGGGCCGTGGAAGGGGCTCGCGCCCGAGCACCTGCTGGAGGGGCGGGACGTGCCCTCGCTCACGGACTTCCGCACCGTGCTCTCCGAGGCGCTGGAGGGACACCTGGGCGTGCGCTCCCTGGCGTCCGTGTTCCCGGGCTTCCAACTCCGGCCCGAGGCGCGGCTGAGGTTGTTGCGCGGGTGAACGCGCGGTGAGTGGGCGGTGAAGTATGGTGGCATCTACGGGCGGGCCCTGGAGTTCGCGAGGCGTTGCGCTTGGCGGCAAGTACGACCCGGCCAACTGTCCGACGGAAGATGACCTGAAGACGCCCTCCGAGTTGGACGTGCGCAGCCCGCCCCGGTTGCAGTGCCTCTACGGGTATGAGCAGGCAGCCGGGGTCATGCGCAGGCTCCAGCAGGGCCGCCCTTTGCCGGAGGATCTCACCCCATGCCAACCGGGGGATGGGCGCTGTGGCAGGCTCCCGCTTCTGTATTACGGCTGCGTGCTCGGCGACTGCCTGCTTGGGAGATGGACCTATACCTGCGAGCTGCGGGGCCAGCGCACGATTACCCAGTGCGAGGGAGTGCGCCGGCCGGACGCGGATATCGGCTACGCCATGTGGTGCGATGCCGAGGGACGTGAGCACTCAACGCCAATTGCCGACCCCGTGAAGTGGAAGAGGGAGCACGAAGAACGCTGCGACTGGTGAGGGCCACCGAGTCCCACCTCTCCAGGGGAGTCCGCGCGCGTGAGCGGGCAGGACCAGCCCATGTCCGCCCCAAAAGGTAGGGTATCCAGCCCACGACCTGGAGAGGCTGTAACACATGGATCGCCGAACGCGCGTGTTGACGTGTCTGCTGATCGCCCTACTGGCTGGCGGCCTGAAGGCAAGCTCCAAGCCAATCGCGATGCTCGACCCCAAATCTCCTGTTGGCCACTATGTGGTCTTCACTCGCTGGGACGGGGATTACCAGCATGTGGTATATGGACGAGTGACTTTAACCAGGCGCGTCATCATCTATGACCCACAGTCAATGGAGCGCATGACTTATCAAGAAATGCTGAAGCGTTACGGCAAAGCCAAGACCTACCTTCTGGAGGCGCCATGAGCGACGAACAGTTCTTCTGCGAGTACTGCGGGCATTCCTCCACGAGCCCGAC
This sequence comes from Cystobacter fuscus DSM 2262, assembly GCF_000335475.2. Taxonomy (NCBI): domain Bacteria; kingdom Pseudomonadati; phylum Myxococcota; class Myxococcia; order Myxococcales; family Archangiaceae; genus Cystobacter; species Cystobacter fuscus. Next base: position 145,179 of record NZ_ANAH02000025.1, read on the forward strand.
GCAGTGCACGAATTGTGGGAAGGATATCTCGGATTCCGATCCCAACCCCTCCTTCAGCGTGCCCATCAGTGGCAGGCTCACCCTGCGCCTCTACGACCGCTCCCGCGCCGCGGAAGCGTGGAAGGCCCTGGCCGAGCTCTGGGACAGGCTCGAGCGGGAAACCAACCTCTGCATCTGGCCCAGTCAGATGAACAAGTTTCCACCCCAGGGAGACGTCCTGGAGTTGTATGGCTCGACTGCCGAGATCCGTGATATCCGCAGACACCTGCCCGGGATGTTCACCTGTGAGTTCCAGGAGCTGCCGGAGTCGGAAATCCCCAAGCACCCGCCCTCGCCTAGATTCCTTGAGGTTCTCGAGCGAATCAAAGAGATACGGGAGCGCTGGGCCAGGAAGCAGCGCTGACCCACTGCCGCGCACGCTCACCCCACGAGCATGCGCACCGCTGTCAGGCCCCTGCGCCACCATCGGCAGCATTGTTGATTCCTTGATTCACGCCTCCTCGAAAGGCACGGGAGGCCGCGCCATGGCGCGCTCGGCGCTGAGCTTCGCCTGGTGCAACGCATCGAAGCCGCGCGCCATCTGCGACGGGGACACCGGCGGCAGGTTGGACACCACCACATAGACGGGGAAGCCGCGCTCCTTCAGCAGTGACAGCCGCAGCCGGAAGTGATCATGCCGCAGCGCCGCCGAGCCCGCCGCAATGCCCTGTGCATACGCCATGGGCCCGCCCAGCATCTTGCGCGTGCGGCTCGGCAGGTAGTGCACGAGGATGGCGTCCAGCTCCTTGCCGAAGCGGCTCTCCCGCCTCGACAGCGCGGGCGCCTTGTCCACCAGTCCTCCGTCCCAAGACGTCTGCTCCAGCAGCTTGTCGAGCTGGACGTCAACCAGACCGACGCCAGTCCCATCACGCTGTATGACGGACCCGTGGAGAGCATGCTCAACAGCCCCCTGGGTCCGTTCCCGTCGGTCAGCCGACTCTATGGGCGGGTATGGACGGGAGGACCCCAGGCCGTCATCCGGTATTACGAAGTGCAGCCCCCGGAACGCGAGCCCATTCCCATCTGCGCCGTGGCCCGGCTCGGGCTGGGTCAACTCCGCAAGAAACCCGAGTCCAAGCCAGGCACGGCCATCCTCGAGTTCTCCAGCGCGGCGATCTACATCGTGAACGCGTTTCGCTGAGCGACCGCGGCGCTCCGGCGCTCCAGGCCCATGGACACGGCGAAGAAGGTCAGTCCTCCGATCGCCATGGCCGCGCCCACCACGCCGGTGGCGTTCCAGCCGAAGCCCGCGGAAATCACCAGACCGCCGAACCAGGCCCCGAGCGCGTTGGCGAGGTTGAAGGCCGAGTGGTTGAGCGACGCGGCGAGCGTCTGCGCGTCGGCGGCGACGTCCATGAGCCGCGTCTGCAGTCCCGGCACCAGCGCGAAGCCCATGCCGAGCGCGAACGCGGACAGCGATGCGGCCCACGGATTGCGCGCGGTGAGCCAGAACGACACGAGCGTGAGGACGTTCCAGAGCAGCGCCGCGACAATTGTCTTCGGCAGCGAGCGGTCCGCGAACGAGGCGCCCACCAGATTGCCCACGACCATTCCGAGCCCCACGCCCGCCAGGACGAAGGGGACGAGGCCCACGCGCAGTCCCGCCAGCTCGGTCATCGTCGGCGTGATGTAGGTATAGACGGCGAACAAGCCCCCGAAGCCCACCGAGCCCACGCCCAGGGTCAGCCACACCTGCACGCGCCGCAGCGCGCCGAGCTCCCGCAGCGGACTGGCCCCCGCGACGGCGGCCGCCCTCGGGATGTTGAGCAGCGTGAGCAACCAGGCGCTCGCGGCGATCCCTCCGATGAACAGGTACGCGGTGCGCCAGCTCGCGTACTGGCCGATCCCCGTGGCCAGGGGCGAGCCCACGACGCACGCGATCGTCAAGCCGAGCATCAGCCGTCCGACAGCCCGCGCGCGCGCCGCGGGCCCCGCCAGGTCCGCCACCACCAGGGCCGCCATGCCGAAGAAGGTGCCGTGGGGAAAGCCCGAGAGGAAGCGCAGCACCATCAGGCTCTCGTAGGAGGGGGCCAACGCGCTCGCGATGTTGCCGAGCGCCAGGGCGGCCATCAATCCCAGGAGCGCGAGGTGCCGCGGGAGTCTGGCGCACGCCACCGCGAGCACGGGCGCTCCCACCATCACACCGAGCGCATACGCGCTGATGAGATGCCCCGCCTGGGGCACGGACACGTGCAGCTCCCGGGCGACGTCCGGCAGCAGGCCCATGATGGAGAACTCGCTCGTGCCAATGGCGAAGCCTCCGAGCGCCAGCGCGAACTCCGTCCAACGGGTCTGGGTGCGCGGCCTGGCGGACGAGGGGGCAGGGGGGGCTGTATCGGTGGTGGCGACGGGGGGATGCATGCGGGAGCCTCGGGATGAACGGGCGGGAACTCAGCGGGCGATTCAGAGGGAGACAGAGACGGGCATCGAGCGGAAGTCCTCCACGAGCCACTCCGGTTCCTCTCTCAGCAGGACATCGCGCGGGAACGAGGTGGTCAACGCCACGCACTTCGCCCCCGCGGCCCGGGCGGCGCGCAGCCCGAGCACGGAGTCCTCGAACACGACGCACGCGGTGGGCGGCACTCCCAGCGCCGCGGCCGCTTTCAGGTACACCTCGGGGTCGGGCTTGCCCCGCGTGACGTCCGCCGCCGTCACAAGCACGTCGAACAGCTCGCGCAGGCCCAGGCGGGACAGGGCGAGCTCGGCGTTCATGGGCACCGCGCTCGTCCCCACCGCGTAGGGGACACCCGCCCGCCGCAGCGCCGAGATGAACTCATGCACGCCGGGGATCGCGGACACCGGCTCGATCGCGAGCTTGCGGTTGAAGAGCATCTCGCGCTCGTGGACCAGGGCAGCCAGCTCGCTCTCCCCGAGCCGCTCGCCGAACCAGGCGCGCAGCGTCTCGTCGGCCCGGCGCCCGTTGGTCGCGAGGAGTTCGGTCTGGCTCGGGATGTAGCCGTGCGAGCGCGCGAACGTGTCCCACGCCCGGTAGTGCATGTCGGTGGTGTCGATGATGACGCCGTCCAGGTCGAACAGGACGGCCTCGAACGGATAGGGGCGGGAGCTGCCTGGCTTCATCTGGTTGCACTCCTGGCAGGTGGGCGAGCGGAAAGGGAGATCCGTTCCGGCTGCCGGGCCCGGCGCCGGTGCGGCTTCCGGCGAGATGACTCGTGTCACATTCCGAATCAGGTACATTCTATATAGAATCGGGAGGCGATATGCACGATCCGGCGGATTCGAAGCCTGAACAGGCGAAAGAGGTAGGACGCACGCTCACCCGTGAGCGGCGCAAGCGGATCCTGGAAGCCCTGGCGAGCGATCAGCGCGTGCTGGCGAGCGATCTGGCCGCCCGGTTCGGCGTGTCGGAGGACACGGTGCGTCGCGATCTGCGCGAACTCGCCGAGGAGGGGCTGCTTCGACGCGTCTACGGAGGCGCCGTCCCCCGGTCACCGCCCCCGCTCACCTATGCGGGACGGCGGAGCAAGTCCGTGGAGGCCAAGGACGCCATCGCCGCCACCGCGGCCCGCTTCCTGCGCCCCGGTCAGGTGGTGTTCTTCGACGCGGGGACCACGGCCATGGCGGTCGCGGCTCACGTGCCGAGGGATCTGGCGTTGACGGTGGTCACCCACAGCCTGCCCGTCGCCTCGGCGCTGGCGGAGCATCCGACGGTCGAGGTCATCGTGCTCGGGGGGAGGTTGCTCAAGGAGTCGCTCGCCATGTTCGGCGCCGAGACGGTCGACGGCTACCGAGGGGTACGCGCGGACCTGTGCGTGCTGGGGACGGCGAGCGTGCACCCGGAGCTCGGCCTGGGCGTCTTCAGCCACGAGGACGCCCAGGTCAAACGCGCGATGATGAGCACGGCCGCGGAGGTGATGGTCGTCGCCGCGGGCGAGAAGCTGGGCATCACGGCCTCGTACCTCGTGGGACCGCTGTCGCTCGTGGATCGGCTGGTGACGGACGGGGCCGCGCCCGACGAGGTGACGCGGGCCCTGGCACTCGCGGGCATCGAGATCGTGCGCGGGTGACGGGGGCCCCGGTTCCGCCCCCGCTTGATCCTACCGAGACCGCGCTGAGATCAGGGCACATCGCCCCCTAGCGCCCGCTTGCCCGGTATCGCGGACGGCTACTCAGAGCCCGTTGGGGACCACGGTCACGGTGCCGGAGCCCCTGTTGGTCAGGATGAGATCGGCGTACCCATCCGCGTCCATGTCCGCGGTGGCGATGGCGTTGAGGCCAGGCGAGGCGCCGGTCGTGACGACGGTGCCCGAGGTGAAGCTGCCGTTGCCGTTGCCGGTCATCGGGCGGACGCCGCCCGAGGCCGTTGTCACGAGGATGTAGGCGTCGAGCTTGCCATCGCCGTTGAAGTCATCGGCCACGACGCCCAGCGCCGAGTTGGCGGCCGTAGTGGCCGCGGCGGCGGACTGAACGCCGCTCGCGAAGGTGCCGTTGCCGTTCCCTTGGAAGAAGAAGAGGTACCGGCCGGCCGCGCCGTTCGAGAGGATGTCGAGCGTGCCGTCGCCGTTGGCGTCGCCGAAGGCGATGCCCGCCGTCTGGCCGCCGACGGCGTTGGCGTAGGAGACGGGTGCGGCGAACGAGCCGTTGCCCTGGTTGATGAGGATCGACAGGCGTGCGCTGGCGGGGCTCGTCACCACGAGATCGGAGAAGCCATCGCTGTTCAGGTCACGGCAGGCGATCGTCGACTGCGCGCCGCCGGTGTTCGGGATGCCGATGAACGTGGGCGCGCCGAAGCTGCCCGCGCCGGTGCCGAAGAGCATGCTCACCTGGCTCAGGGTCACGCTTGTCGTGGCGATGTCAGCCACCCCGTCGTGATCGAAGTCCCCGGTGCAGAGGTGGACGGAGCCCGGGGTTCCGGTGGTGAAGCTCGTCGGCGCGCCGAAGGTCCCGGGCGCGCTCGGGCCCAGGTTCTTGTAGACGCTGATGTTTCCGTTGTTGAGGGGCAGGTTGGTCTGGCCGTTGACGGTGACGGCGTCGAGCCACCCGTCGCCGTCCACGTCCACGGCCACGACCGCGTTGCTGGAGAGCGAGGCGCTCCCGTAGTTGACCTCCGACTGGACGCTGCCGTCGCCGTTCCCCAGGAAGACGGAGAGCGAGCCGGAGGGGAGCAGGATCGACCCGGATTCGGCGTTGGCCACCAGGATGTCGAGCTTGCCGTCGCGATTCACATCGGCGACCGCCGGGGCCAGCGGGTTGTGGTTCGCGGGGGAGCTGATCGGCGTGCCGGGGACCTGGCCGGTGGGCGCGGTCTGGCAGGTGCCGTTCGAGCAGATCTGGCCCGTCGTGCACGCGATGCCGCAGGCGCCGCAGCTCTCGGCGTCGCTCTGGAGGTTCACCTCGCAGCCGTCGGACGAGTTCCCGTTGCAGTCCCCGAGGGTGCCGGAGCAAGCCTGGCAGTTGGTCCCCTCGTAGGTGGGCGCGCACGCGCACGTGTAGCTATTGATGCCGTCGGTGCAGGTGCCACCGTTCAGGCACGGGCTTGCGGCGCACTCGTCGATGTTGGTGCAGGTCACGCCGTCGCCCTCGTACCCCGCGTTGCAGGCGCAGGTGAAGGAGCCCACGGTGTTGGTGCAGGTGGCGTTTTCGTTGCAGTTGTCGGTACCGGCGGCGCACTCGTTGACGTCGACGCAGGTGCCGCTCTGGCACGTGAGGCCGTCGCAACAGGGGACCGTGGCGTCGCACGGCGCGTTCACGGGCAGACAGCCCTGGCCGCTGCACGTCGGGTCGTAGAGCGACGAGGTCGGGTCGAGGCTGGTGACGTAGTCGCCGTTGTGAGCGCCGTGCGCGTTGATACACGCCTGCTCGCTAATCCGGACGATCGTGTAGGGATGAGTCGTCGAGCTGGTCTTGTGGCAGAGCTGGACCGTACCGTTGACATCGAAGTAACTGCACTGCTCGTCGATGATGGCGGAGTCGGCCGAACCGACGTGCGCGTCGTTCTCTCCGACGGAGGTCACGCTGCAACCGCCAACGAGGCCGAGCAGACTGGCCCCCGCGAGCATGACGAGGAGAGATGAGGTTTTACGTTTCATTGGGAATCTCCTGAAAGGACACACCACGGCCCAGCCGCTCACGAGGAGCGCGCGGGCATTCATCCAATAGACTGGTGTTGGCTGCGGGTCGCTCTGTCTTCACCCGCAGAGTGAGAGACTACAGTATTGCTGTCGCTTTTGACAAATGCTGTCTCGAGAACACCCGTGCAAGGTATGGGCGGAATGGGGGGCCCTGTTGCTCAGCGGCGCGTCAGTCCTGCCGCCCCCAGCTGTCGGCCGCGCCCCACACGACATACCCGGGCATCGCGAAGAACGCGGCCGTGCCGTTGATCTTGTACGCGGCGCCGGAGAGCGCGGCCGACTTGACCTTGTCGACGATGTTGCTCACACGTGTGAGCGTCTGGTCGGACACACCCGCGGCCTTGGCGATGTTCACGCGCTCACTCCAGGCACCGCTGGCCGCGCTGGAGCCAGCGCCCTTGGCGAAGCCGGTGACCGTGCTCTTGGCGAGCCCCTGGTACCAGGGCTGGTGCTGCTGGACGTTGGTGAGGATCGTCGTCACGTCGCCCGACACCGCGCCCGACACTCCGCCCACGGCGGCCTTGGCGCCGATGCGCGCGGCGATGCCCGAGCGCCCCTTCTTGCCGGAGAGCCCGCTCGTCGCGTGCCCCCCGACGCCGCCCACGACCCCTGACGCGAAGCCCGCGGCGGCGCCGATCCCCATGGCCTCGAAGAAGCCCTTGGCCGTGAAGTCGCGGCCGTGCTGCACGTCGTATTTCAGTCCGGACATCCCGGCGCTCGAGAGCGTGCTCCCCGCGACATTGAGACCGAACTGGGTGAGTTTCGTGGAGAGGGACGAGGCCGAGCTCGCCGCGCCCTCGGCCACCGAGGCCCCCGCGGCCACCGCCTCCGAGCCCGCCGCCGCCGCGCCCTCCGCTCCGGCAGATCGGAAGAGCCCACGTCTGAACT